>NZ_JAVRBR020000016.1:0-282990 GCF_034531165.2 Dendronalium sp. ChiSLP03b
GACAGGTGTAGGTTTTTTACGTTTTGTTCCTAAAACCCTGGTTTTAGGGTGTAAGGGTGTAGGGGTAGAAGAAATGATGATTAGAGCGTTAGTTTTATAGTCATTACTCATTGCTTGATTAAAAACCTACACTTGTGAGGGCAGGGGATGCAGGGGGAGAATTTTAGAAGTTGCTAAATCATCCCGCAACTATGCAACGCCCTTAGAGTGGAATAACTTTGAAAATCTCACTGGAGGTAATCAAGCAGACTTATTCCAATTGAGTGTAAATCCTACAGGACTAATTTCTGGTGGCACTTTATCAGGTACAGTTGATGGTAATGGTGGTGATGATGTTGTAAAAGGCAATACTACCAACTCTCTAACCTGGACACTCACAGGTACAGATGCAGGAACGGTTACAGGTATTACTGGTGGTTTCACTAATATTGCTAACCTCAAAGTGGAGATGCCGGAAATACCTTCATTTTTGATATTAACGGCAGTCTGTCTGGCAATATTGATGGTGGACTAGCACCTTCCCTTAATACCTTACAAATTGCTAATACTAAACGATATCATTTGCCTCAATGGGCAGATGCAATTAAGTACTGGCTAGTTCATGACAGACCAAATTGGCAGTTGATTCACTTTTTTGAGTGTTAACTCTACATAAGTTGTTTGACTTTGTCCAATTGTTGTTGTGCCAAAATAGCCTTGAGAACCGCTGTGAGCATGAGGGCCTGTCTTCACAACTGTATAACGTCCTTGACGACGAGCTTGATTGAAAGGTGAACCTACTGTGATTGCCCAGCGTGAAGCAAATACAATCTGGCTAATATCTTCAATCCAATCTCGGCGACCTACAAGTTGGTATACATGCTCAACTGCATCAAAGCCTTTTTCACCATCAAAATCACCACCTATTGAGACAACAATTAATTGAGCATCTAGCCACCGATCGAGATAAGTAGTCGCACCAAGAGCGACTTGCACTCCGCCACTAGTTCCAACTAAAATCACTTTGAGTCCTTGTTTTGGATATTTAGGTACAGGATATACAGCATTCATGCGATCGACGATCGCATTCGCAATTCCCAAGTTATAAATCTGTCCATAGCGGTTATCAGCAGAAATAGCAAACCGCCAGAGATTACGAATTTTAATTAAAACATCTGTATTAGAGAGCCAACCATCTGCTTTTTCAGATGCACTCCACAAAGGCGCTAATAACCTTTGTCCTCCTAGACTTTCGTTAGCAGCAGAATAGGGAAAAACATCCCGTACTGTTACACAATTACGATGAATCTGCTCTAATTTATCTAGGAAAAATTCTTCGCCTGGAGTTAATTCGTTAGCAGAAAAATCTCCCACTCCTGGTAAAAAAACTATATAACAATCAATATTTTCTGATTTGTCAACTTGAAGTGAACGATTATCTCTGGGTAACTTTTTCGTTAGGTTTTTCTTAATCCCCAAGCTTTCAGAACTCTGACTCAACCACCATACCAAAGTTCCAACAGGAGCAACAGTTCCCCAAACAAGAAGTATTATCCCTGCTAAAAGTAATAGCTTTAATGTTCCACTTTGTAACCATTGCAGTATTTGCTCGCCAATCTTACGCATTTGAGATTATTGTTTTATATAGTTAATAAATAAAATAATCTTGAGTTTCAGCTTTGATTTTTGTTTGCTTATTTTATAAAATTATCCTTTTTGTGATTTGTCAACCTTCATTAGTTAGAACAAATGAGCAGCAATAATATCAAATCAAAGCCAGGTTTGGGTATTACACTTCGTCGTGCTCTATCTTTGAATGGCGACTTCTACGAAAATGCTCGCAATACACAGCGAAACCTGAGGTTAGCCCTAAGTATTGTAATTTTGGCTACTGTTTCTCATACCATAGGTAGCGGCGTAATTTTATTAATCAATCGAGCTACGGTTTTTGTACTTTTGACGGGTCTTTTGATTGATGCGATCGCTGTTGTTGCAGGATATTATTTTTGGACATTCACAATTTGGAAAATTGGGCAATGGCTTAAACCTATCGATCCTACTTACGGTGACTTACTTGTTCCGATAGGCTTTGCCTATGCACCCCAAGTACTGAATTTTTTAACCCTCATTCCCTTACTAGGACGACCAATTGAGCTGATCTTGGCGGTGTGGAGTTTGTTGGCGGTAATTGTCGCCGTGCGCCAAGGATTAGATATTACTACTCGACGAGCAGCATTTATCTGTTTAGTAGGCTGGCCTTTAATTCAAATTGCGATCGGTTTTGTACAAGTTTTGGAGCAAAAATTGGTAAAATGGACAAGCTGAACAGTGTCCACAAAGCGAATTTGAGCGCGTGGTCGGCGTTTTGTTTTTGTCGCTTGGGCATGGTGAAACACCAAACTTTTCATTACCTCGTTTGCGAACTTAAATTTACCTAACAATGTTGCCCAATTTTTGTTAAGTTATTCTCTCGTTCAATACCTTAGCTAATTTACGAGGGTTCAACGCCTGTGGCAAGGGGATGAATACGTCCGCGCATAAGTGAGGTTGGCAAAAATTTGGGCTAATAAAATAGGCTCAGGCTTTTCTCTAAGCATTTTTAACATTTCACGGACATAGCAAATAATAATAAATATTGATTAGGCTGACTTGACTCACCAAAATGACAATAATAAAAGCCTTTTTCTATTGTTTCGGAATCAATCGGCTTTAGCGCGAGAGCGGATGAAACACTAGTTAACCAACCTTCGGTCTGTAAGTAAGCTAGGGTCTCTTTCGCAAAAGCAAAAGGTATTTGAGAGGCTTCAAGAACTTATTGACTGGACATCTGCGGATCTTGATAAACCACTCTTGTCCATTGAATCTGCGGTTGAGCTGCCAGTTGATCGATCTGTAGCTGTAGGAAATGCTTTAGTTTTTGGGTGTAATACTGGGGAGTCCCCTTTTCTGACTGAGGACTCAAGTTTTTTAAGAGTTTGAGACCTATGCCTGGGTTATCTATGAGACTATCCATACTTCCTCCAAATTATATGCTGTACTTCTCTGTTACAAAAAGTGAATGAGATGGTAAGGCAGCAGAACGGTTTTCCGCAGAATCTTGAAAGCATTTCACACCCAATTGCCGCGCGTCATTACAGTGGATAAAAATGCAGCTTATAAAAGCTATCAAGACATTGAAAGGCGATGAAACACTAGAACAGACAACCCAGTTGCGGCAAAAGAAATACTTGAACAACATCATTGAACAAGCTCATCGACTCTTTGTTTGCGAGCAAGCATAATTAACGACTTAAAGCCAAAGCCGAACTTACACTTCTGTATTACTCTTTGGGATAACTGAAATCAGAATATGCATCCTTTGAGATAATTAAGGAATCAATGATATTAATTTGGTTGGTGCTTTAAAGTCATGTGGGTTCTACCGTTGAAGCACAAGGGATTTTAGAAGTTCTGCCCGTTGGGTTCATGCAGTTTGAAGTCCAGCCTCAGCAGCAATGTATTCCAACTAAAAGACCTTGGTTGCCGAATTGGCGATCGCGTAGCGCTACCTTCCAATTATTATTTAAAAATAATAGTAATCTATTACAAACGCTCGATCTTGAAGTACGAGGTCAAGACGCAAAACGATGCCAAATTCAGGTTAGTCCAGAAAAACCCGTTCTGCCATTGGGTCTAAAGCAGGAGTAGAAGCAGTTTTATCAGAGTATTTAAAAGACCTAGAAACTGACCATCAAGGTGTTAGAGAGGTTTTGCGTGATTGTGCAGTTGTACTTGCAGCAACTTGTCCACAGTCATCCAGTAAACAAATGCAATTTGTAACAGAAAGTGATAATGCTGTATTTGAAACAGTAATTGTTGATGAAGCCGCAAGAGCAAACCCCCTAGATTTATTTATTCCCATGTCCAAAGCCGAACGGCAAGTTATACTTGTTGGAGATCATCGACAATTACCACATATTTTAGAAGATGACATATTCATAAAAACTCCTGTAGATGCTTGCAGATGCACCTACAGGATGAATTGTACAAATTTTTTATATATTGTATAACTTTTTTATTTGTTATACGACTTTTTTATTTTTGTACAAAAGGCTACTACTTCTATCAATAGGCTATTCCACTGTTACAGATTTGGCCAAATTTCTGGGCTGGTCAACGTCTAAACCGCGACGAGCGGCGATGTGATAAGCCAATAATTGCAAAGGTACTACGGCGAGAATGGGAGAAAGTAACTCATCCACATGAGAGACAGGAAGCAAATCGTTAAAGATTTCTGCGGCTTCACCATCGTTGACGGGGGTAACACCAATTAACCGAGAATCTCTGGCTTTTGCTTCTTGGGCATTAGAAATAACTTTTTCATACACACTGCCAGGAATAGCGATCGCCACTACTGGTACTTTCGCATCTAATAAAGCGATCGGGCCGTGCTTCATTTCGCCAGCAGGATACCCTTCAGCATGAATGTAGCTGATTTCTTTTAATTTCAACGCTCCTTCTAATGCAATTGGGAAGTTAATTCCTCTTCCTAAAAAGATAAAATCTTGGGTTTCGGCAAACTCGTGGGCTAACTGTTCGGTTAAACTTTCTTGACTTTCTAAAGTTGCTTCAATTTCTTTAGGAATTTGCCGTAACCCATTAATAATCTCTGCTAATTTTTCTAATGAAACTGTCTGACGGCGATAAGCTAAATCTAATGCCAAAGCGTAAAATGCCATCAGTTGAGCGATAAAAGTTTTTGTTGCGGCTACCCCAATTTCTATTCCCGCCAGCGTACTAATAATATGCGGCACCATATGACCAAGGCTGCTTTCTGGACGATTGGTAATGCCCAGCAGTCGCGCTTGATATTTGGATTCTTTTCCTTGACGGCGTTCTTTCTCCATCGCCAAAGCTGCTAAGGTATCGGCAGTTTCACCTGATTGGGTAACACCAATAATCAATGTATTTGCTGTCAGGGGTGATGGTGCATAGCGATACTCAGAAGCATAGTGTACTTGGGTAGAAATGCCTGCTAGTTGTTCTATCAAGTGTTTTCCAACTAATGCAGCGTGCCAACTCGTACCACAAGCGACGATATGAATTTGTTCTAGGTCTGCGTACAATGATTCAGGCAAGCCAAGATTAATTGGTGATTGATTAGAGTCGCCTAGATTATTAAAGTAAGCTTCTAAACTAGCTCTAACTACCCCTGGTTGCTCGTGAATTTCCTTCAACATAAAGTGCTTAAATCCCTGTTTTTCCACCATTGTGGGATTTAAGTTGAGCATTCGGGGTTGTTTTTTCAACCTGTTGCCAGCAAAGTTGTAAATCTCCACGCCCAATGGTGTGAGGCGGGCAATTTCGCCATTTTCTAGAGGTAGGACGGCACGGGTATAGGCAACAATGGCTGGGGTATCAGAAGCACAGAAAAATTCCCCTTGACCAAACCCAATCACTAAAGGCGCTTGTTGACGGACAACAATTAGTTCATCAGGATAGTCGGCGGAAATAACTGCGATCGCAAATGCTCCCTCTAGGTGGTTAACAGCTTGGCGAACTGCCTCTACCAGGTCAGAGGGACTAAAGGGCTGAGGGGAGGACACTTCCGTGCGGGGGTTCCCCCTGTTGAGGAAAGTGTCCGTCGCTGAGGGAGGGTTCTTTAAAAATTCGGCAATTAGGTGGGGAATAACTTCTGTGTCGGTCTCAGAACGAAACTGATGTCCTTTCTGCTTTAATTCCTCACGTAATTCGCGGTAGTTCTCCACAATACCATTTTGTACTACCGCTATTCGCATCGCTGTATCCATGTGGGGATGGGCGTTGTACTCCTCTGGCTTACCATGAGTCGCCCAGCGAGTGTGACCGATACCAATTTGAGCAGGAGTTTCTATTTGTTCGAGTTTAGAACGCAGGTTATGCAGTTTGCCCTTTGCCCGCACACAATGCACTTCACCTTCCCAAACAGTAGCGATTCCAGCAGAATCGTATCCCCGATATTCCAGTTTTTCTAACCCAGCCAGTAAGATTTCTGTCGCCGCTTGAGTGCCTATATAACCAACAATTCCACACATTGCTCACACCGCTCCTAATATTCAAGATTATTAAATCTACGTGAATTCGATGGGTGCTATCTTGACCTTTCCCCCAGCTCCTCTCTTTGTCGAAGAGGGGAGTAAAAAGGTGATTTTACCGTTGTTCCCCGCCTAAAATGCGAGGGGGTTAGGGGGGTGAAGTTTATCGAACTCACGTTAAATCTAGTATAGTTGTCAGCACAAAAGTGGCGTTTTGGCAAAGAAAAAAGGAGCTATTTGCTCCCTCTGCTACTAAGTATGATTATTTTTGTTGAGCTTGTTAGACTAAAAAACAATTGAGTAGGATGGGCAGTACCCACCCTACAATGCTATAGGAGCTTGCTATTGAGACACCTAATGGTGAGCCAAATGAGGAATTTAGAGTAAATTCCTTAGTAAGCCAGACCCATGCTGCGAGTCGTTTCAGCCCCCAGGTAAACCCGGATGCTCAAAAAGTCGGTGGGGCAAGCTGTTTCACAACGCTTGCAGCCCACGCAGTCTTCTGTGCGGGGTGAAGAGGCAATTTGAGCAGCTTTGCAGCCATCCCAAGGAACCATCTCCAGCACGTCAGTCGGGCAAGCGCGGACGCATTGGGTGCAACCAATGCAGGTATCGTAGATTTTTACGGTATGAGACATTGAAAAAACGGCTCCTTTCGAGTGTTCTTCTCTGCGAAAGAATCATAATCAAGGCATAGTTTACCGCAGTGGCTTATGCGCCGTAAGTAAAAGGCTACATAACTTTAAACAATTTAATAGGCACTCTTAATAATTTGCTTTTGCTAGATCGTCCCTATTCCAGCATAAATCAGCAACAACACAGGAATGTATTTACCTTACTAACTCTCGACAACAAAGTCGATTTGTAAAGATGTATGAAGCAAAAGTCAATCTGAAACAGTAAAAGGGGAAGTTATCTATAGTACCTATTGCTTAGTAGGCATACACTGTCAAATCTCAGAAATTTGTGACGAAATCTTAATGATTTAGCTATGAGCTGATGATTGATGAACGCCAGTTGCTTCAACTTTGGGAAAGTTCGCAACGCACTGGTTTGTGATGACTGTTAACAGTCATTGCTAATCTTAGGGATAAATTTGCTGTCGATTCAGAAATTTTTCGATTGTATCAGCGGTTGCTTCTATATTAAATCTACTTTTAAAATAATTAGTATAATATTGCAGTTAGAGGTAAATCTTTACCAGAAGCCATTAATAATTTAATTCGATAGTTTTTACCGTTGCGGCTTAATCTCCTTGCCCATGTTTAGCAATCGTTAACCTGTGCTGCCGTTCCCAAGAGTTAATTTACACTGGCAAGTCAAACGGTTGCGGAGCGATCGCCAAAATTCTCTACAAGGATACTCCAACCATCTGCTGATTTACTCAAAGCACTGTCGCTATCATGAAGTCAGAACCAAGTCAGAGTTACATATAAAAATTCCTGAAGGCTGACATTGGCAAAGGTAAAAATGGTAACGTTGGTTGTCGTCATTAACATTCTCATCTCGCTAATACTACTTTATGTAGCTTGGCAAGTGTGGCAACTCAAGCAGCGATTGGCATTCATAGCAGATAGATTAACTGCCTATGAACGCAATACCCATGCAGCACTGTCTAACGCCCCCATAAATATATATACTAGCCAGCGGAATATTCATAATTTGCGCCAAGGAAACCAAGGACTACAGGTACAGATTCAACAAGTACGGCAAATTGTTAGCTTGTTATTTCTGGGACGAAACGTCTGGGGGCGCTCTTTTGGTAGGCGAGGGTATAGATTTGGAAAAAAGACAATCGCAAAATGAGTTAATGAATAAAAGCAACATTTCTGGTTGATAGATTGTCACGATAAGTTAATTAGATAAAACCATTTGGGTTTTCCAAGGGGAGGAAACCCACCTAAAATGGGTGTAAGGAGAGAAACAACAAGATGTCTAATAACCGTTCTGGAGTATTTTTTGGCGGTTTGATGCTAGGAGCTACTATCGGTGCTTTGACCGGTTTACTCGTCGCTCCACGCACAGGGCGCGAAACGCGTAAACTTTTGAAAAAATCTGCTGATGCCTTACCAGAATTGGCGGAAGATTTATCTACGAGTGTGCAAATCCAGGCAGACCGTATCTCTGCCAGCGCACTACGAAACTGGGATGAAACTTTAGAAAGACTACGGGAAGCGATCGCAGCTGGCGTAGATGCGAGTCAACGCGAAAGTCAAGTCTTGAAGCGGCAAAAAGTTCAAGAAGACTCAGATTCTCTTCCCCAGCAAATAGAACACTCATAGATGGCATAACCGTGATCGATCCCCTGTTTTGGCTGGGACTATCCATACTCTTAGTCGCTACCAGTCTAACTGCTGTTTTAGTAGCGGCCATACCAGCTTTGCAGGAGTTAGCGCGCGCAGCTCGTAGTGCAGAAAAGCTGTTTGATACACTCTCACGGGAGTTACCACCTACTTTAAATGCGATCCGCACAACTGGGTTGGAAATCACTGATTTAACAGATGATGTCAGTGAAGGTGTCAAAAGCGCTAGTCAAGTCGTTAAGCAAGTTGACCAGAGCCTAGATGGTGCCAGAAAACAAGCTCAAAATCTTCAAGTAGGCACACGCAGCATTTTTGCTGGCGTAAAAACTGCCTGGAAGACCTTTACACGCCAAAAACCTACAAAGCGAACAGTTGAACGTCTGCCCATAAATGAAACATCTCCGCTGACGTTGCGAGAACGAGAAGCACTTAGGCAGGAAAATCGGCGCACAAAAGCAGAACCTTACCGCACTAACGATCCTTACAATGAGACTTCCAATTGGGAAACGAGTTTTGAAGATGAAGATTTTGTCTCAAAACCTACAGCCTCTGAGGATTGGTACAAACAAGAATAGAGATTAGTCAGTTGTCAGTTATCAGTTGACAGTGGTCAGTAGTTATATTCCCCTGCTCCTTCATCCTCCCAATCTCCAATCCTCAGAGAAGCTTTGCTTTGATCCCCAAGATTAGAGTAAAGTAAACAAGTGTAAAGAAGTATCACTTTTCCCGTACTCTTTTAAAACAACTTGTTCACTTCTACCGTTGATATTTATATAGAAACGTCCATGCAGTTTTGTTTTTGGCGAAGACTCCTAGTATCCATTGTGGTATTTTTCTTGGCTGGGTCAATTTGGGCGATGCATTCTTCCCCAGCGTTGGCTTATGACAATCCTGAGTTATTACCGGACACTTTCACGCCAGTCGTAGACTTAGCGAAATCTCTCCCCAAACCGCAAGAAGAAAAGCTTGTTCAAGATTTAGAGCAATTTGAAGCTGATACTGGCTGGAAACTGCGAGTATTGACTCAGTACGATCGTACTCCAGGTCGGGCAGTCATTAAATATTGGGGTTTGGATGACAAAAGCATTTTGCTGGTTGCCGATTCTCGTGGTGGTAATATCCTCAGTTTCAGTGTTGGCGACGCTGTTTATGAACTTCTACCCCGGACTTTCTGGATAGAACTGCAAACCCGCTTTGGTAATTTATACTTTGTCCGAGAACAAGGCGAAGACCAAGCCATCCTGCAAGCCTTAGATTCAGTCAAAGGCTGTTTGCTGAAGGGTGGTTGCAACGTTGTTCCCGGACTTCCACGAGAGCAATGGATTCTCACTCTCGTTACCTCAGTCATTGGAGGAATTATTTGTGGATTTGCAGCTCAACCCCGACGTGAAGGACAAGTTTTAGCTTGGCAGTGGGCTTTGATATTCTCTCCTTTGTGGGGAATCTTGTTTATTGCCTTCGGTATTGGGCCTGTAGTGACGCGCACGAGCGACTGGCTGCCGCTAGTTCGTAATATCTCCGGTTTTCTCATTGGCGCTTTGGTTGCCTACTTGTCTCCTATTTTCAGTCGGCCCTCTTCGAGTGCTGAGTCCTGAGTCGGGAGTGCTGAGTACAGACGCGACGCACTGGCTCATTAATCGCGTCTGTACAAGAGTTATCTGAGGGATAAACCTATCCATAGGGCGATCGCGGCTATTGAACAGCTCGGGTTCAACCCGCGCGATGTGCGCCACATAGTACTTACCCACCTCGATTTCGATCGTGCGGGCGGGTTAGAAGATTTTCCAGAGGCGACCGTGCATGTAATGCACGCTGAGATTGAGGCAGCGCGGGAACGGCACGGCTTTATCTCATCGCAACGCTATCGTCCTGGTCAGTGGGACGAAGTAAAACAAACGCCCAAACCACACTGCACACCAGGTCTGCGTTCCTATCAATGGTTGATGGAGATAGACCGCAAGACTCGACTTTATAATCAAGAACGGTTGCATGCTTTATCGCTCGACCATAGTGGTGAGGTGCGCCTCTTTTGCAGCCATGATGCTATCGAGTTCAAAGCGTTCGCCGATCAAAACAATTTGCGATCGCAGGAAAACAAATCGCGCTTTGTGAACTGAAACTCCAGATTGACAATCCCAACGAAAAATTTATGACACTGTGTAAGTCCTGATACTTTTAGCTCAATCGTTATAAGCTTTTAATTAACTCCTCACTCTCTTTAGCTGATAAGCTGAGAGCTAATATCTCAAATCTGAATAGCAATGGAATGGCACGTAATTGATGCTGAAAGTTTAGCAATTATTGATAGCGAAATCGGCGATCATGTCTTTTCACCCGCAGAGTATGAAATTGTCCGGCGGGTGATATATGCTACTGCTGACTTTGAGTATAAATCTTTAATTCGCTTTTCTGAGCGTGCCTTACAAGCTGGCGCAGCAGCATTAGCAGCGCGTACAACGATTGTGGTTGATGTGCCGATGGTGCAGGTAGGTATTGCCTACGACATTCAAAACACTTTCGCTAATCCAGTTTATTGCAGTATGGAAGCTCTGACGCGTCCCCAAAAAGAAAAAACTCGTGCAGCTTGGGGAATTGAAACTTTAGCCAAGCGTTACCCAGAGGGTATCTTTGTGGTGGGTCAAGCGCAAACAGCACTGACAGCACTGGTTGATTTAATTGCAGCCGAAGAAATTCGACCTGCTTTAATCATTGCTACTCCCGTGGAATTTGTCAGTGTGGATGCTGCTAAAGAAATCTTGCAAGATTCACTAGTTCCTCACATCACTATTGACAGTCGCAAAGGCAATGCAGTGGTAGCAGCTGCGATCGTCGATGGGCTGGTAGACTTGGCTTGGCAAGCCTATGGGCAAGATAGGAAGTGATAACGGGGACACGGGGAAACGGGGATAAGGGAGATGATGAGGAGACACAGAGAAATCATTTCAGATTCTCTCCCCTGCCCCTCTGCCCCTCATCTCCCTCACTCCTCATACTGACGGCGACGGCGACGAGGTCTTTCCTGTTGGTCTGGACGCAAGCGGCGACTGACTTCGTTAAAGAAATCAATTCGTATATAAGGATAATCGTTTACCCACAGGTCATGACTGGGGATGTATACTTCGCTGAAGTCTTCAATCATGCTCAAATCTGGGCGATTCGACATGACTATCATTTCTGCAATCTGACCACGCGCAATAACTTTGTGAGCAGGACGTAGTGGTGCTTCTAACTCTACGCTGAATCCTGTGTCATCACCCACCTCTAAGTTAATTCGTTTTTCTCGATTTTCAACAATCACCAAATCACCTTTGCTGTTGACAGTTTCTTGTTTGCCAATCAATCGGTCTGTAATCCACCAATCCAGAATTCGACCACGAAAAAAGCCACTGTACTTGTAGCGGCGGCTTTTTGCATTCCGCACACTTGCCTGAAACGCTGGATACCACAGCCAAAAAAGAGCGCCGAATACTCCTAGAAAAAACATGATTGGCCCAAACTCCAGCCGGAACAAGACTCTCACAAGCAGAATTACAGCTATGGCAACTACGGAAATTAACAACCGTTGCAAAAAATTTGAAAACTTTCCCCAGTAATACTTGTACTGCGGACCAGTGGCGATTAAGGGGATGAGTTGGTCAAATTTCTGGCGAGTCAGAGGGACTATCATAAGTGCTGAGTGATGAGTGCAGAGTAGTAAGTTAGAAGCTTAGAGTATCTTTTCTAATCCATATACTAACGACTTTAGCTGCAAGACTTTGCGAATCGCTAGTAGCACTCCTGGCATATAGCATGAGCGATCGCTTGTATCATGTCGTAAAGTATATATTTGACCAGGTGCGCCAAATATCACTTCCTGATGAGCTATTAATCCTGGTAAGCGCACGCTGTGAATTCTTATGCCTTCTTCTGCTAAACTGCCCCTTGCACCAGCTAATTTCTCAGTTTCTTCTACTAGAGTAGGGTTAAAAGTTTTACCTACTTCGGCTAGCAATTGTGCGGTCTGAATGGCTGTACCGCTTGGAGCATCAGCTTTTTGATTGTGATGCAGCTCAATAATTTCCACATGGTCAAAGTATTGAGAGGCTGTGACTGCGGCTTGTTGCAACAGCACCATACCAATGGAGAAGTTAGGAATAATTAGGCAACCAGTACTAGCTTTTTCGGCAAAGTCTGCTAAATTTTGAATTTGTTCTGGACTTAACCCCGTAGTTCCGACTACAGGACGAATTCCATAGGCGATCGCACTGCGAATATTGTCATAAACTGAATCGGGATGAGTAAAGTCTACAATCACCCCAGGTGGCAGTTGTCTTTCGCCAGCCACGTAACCTAGCATGGGTTCCAATTGATTAGTGATGGGAACTTCTAAAGGTTCGGTTAAACCTGCTAGTTCTCCAGCATCTTTACCTTGATGTTCCGGACTGGTGTCAATTGCACCCATTAAATTCAAGTCTGGTGCTTGGGACACCGCTTTGATTACCTCGCGGCCCATTTTACCAGCAGCACCATTAACAATAACTGGGATAGGCGCTTGATTTGTCATAGGTCAATAAACGCTTTTTGAGTCAACAAGGGAATTGTAAAGGGATGGGAGGATGAGGTAATAGGGGAATGAGAAGATGACGGAGAAAGACTTGTAACAATTTTTCCTCTGCTCCTCTGTCCCTCTACCCCTCTGCCTCCTACCTGTACAATTAAGTATGAAACATCAAAGCCTCTAAACGCTCTGATTTTTCAATTGAATTTTTTCTGCAAAAGCTTGTGAACTTTTTTATTGGGTGTGCAGTTTGGGCATATAAAGGTTGGGTAGGCGAACTTTATCCCCAAAGTACTCGTGCTACCGATTTTCTACACCTCTATAGCCGTCGCTTCACCACAGTTGAGGGCAATACTACTTTCTACGCTGTACCTAATCAAGAAACTGTAACCCGTTGGGCATCGGAAACACCCCCAGGTTTTGAATTTTGCTTGAAATTGCCACGAGATATCACCCATAAAGGTTTACTACAACCTAATATTTTGGCTGCTTTAAATTTTCTGGAGGTAATGCGCCCTTTAGGTAAGCATCTCGGGCCAATATTTGCCCAGCTACCGCCAAGTTATCCACCTCTATTGCTGGAAGATTTAACTGCTTTTCTGGAAGCTTGGCCGCGCACAGAAGTACCATTAGCACTGGAGGTGAGGCATCGTGCTTGGTTCAGCGAACCTCATAATAGTAATTTGACAGAACTTCTAGAGAAGCTCGGTGTGGGACGGGTACTATTGGATTCGCGTCCCATCTATACTGGAGATGATGACCCGCAGTTACAATCCGAACGGCGCAAACCTAAATTACCAGTGCAATTTAGCGTCACAGCCCCTTTTAGCCTGATTAGATTTATTTCTCATCCGAATTTATCTGTGAATCAGCCTTTTATGGAAGAGTGGGTAACGCAAATTCAACAATGGTTGCAGGTAGGAACACGGATTTATTTCTTTGTTCATTGTCCTCTAGAAGAGCGATCGCCCAGCACAGCGCGTTACTTCCAAAAGCTATTAGAACAGAGTAATATAGCAGTTCCACCTCTACCTTGGAATAATCTCGATCGTCCTCCCAATCAGCTGAGTTTATGGTAAATATTTTCAGTGCTATAAACATAATTTTACCCGTTTAGGCTGATAGAGAAGTGGAGAATTAAGGAAACCTTTTTCCATTCCTAATTATCAAAGTTATACTGGCGAGCCTACAGTTATTACGCATCTATGCTGTTACCATAAAATTCATTATTTTTTGACTTTTGTAATGTATCTAAGTACTTACTGATTTAAAAAAGAGTGAGCAAAAAGAGTAATAATAGTTATTGCAATACTTTTGTGATAAAAGCCGATACAACTATGTCCGATAAATAAGAGCAGGGCTGTTTCATGCATTTAAAACCCTATAGGTTAGAAGCCTGAGGCTATACCAACAAAGCAGCAAGCAGCAAGCTGTAAGATTAATAGTCTATGTAAGTAGGCTTAGTTCTTATATTCTGATTCTGATATCTGGGCTATATACGGGGATAAAACAACACTGCAAAAAGGGGTAATACCTCTGTTTGCAAAATTGCAAAGAGGGTATCAGTAATGTCTGAATATAACTAACAAAAATGTATTGAGTGCTGATTTAATTGTGGGTGAGGAAATTTTTGTGTAAGCAGTAACATCCAAGGAGGTTAAGATGAGTCGTCTTCTTTATGAAAACTCAGTTTCATATCAAGGGTATCTCATCATTCCATTTGTTTTTGGCAAAGCGGATAATTACGAAATTTATTCGTATAAACTATTGTCAGAAATTGGGCATAAAAGCAAATTTCACAAAGCAGAAAATCCAGCAGAAATTTATGGCAGTAGTATCAGCAATATTGTTGCGATCGCCAAAGAACATATTGACCAACATTCAGAGTTAGTTAGCCAAGATGATAGTTTTAAGTCTCGCTACATTTACCGCAACAATTTAATTATTGTTTTCCAAGAGGGAGGTAAATATTTTTACGACCATTATCCACCGGAATTATTGAATAATATTGCAGCACCAAAATTATTCAAATCTGAATACGAATGCTTAAATTGGATTAAGCAGGGACTTGATGGGCGACGTATGCGGGAACGAGCAAGCTAAAAGTTGTATTTGATGTAACCTCAGATGGCTAGGTTGGTTAGGGTATCGCAGTGAGTGATGTCTAAAGTTAACCCACTGTGCGACTACGCTTTAATCAACCAAGCCATCATTACTTACTTTATGAGCAATTTTTCCGGAATAGGCTATTGTAGTAGTGTTGATAGTTTCTTGTAGTACGCAAGGAGGAACAAAGATGACTGAGTTTGTAGCAGTCCGGGTTAATTTGACAATTTCAACCCCACGAATACAAGGCGCAGAGATTCTTATTCAGTCCTCCGCCCATACCATTTTGGATTGTGAAAGATTTACTAGATAAGCTTTCCATCTTGTCGGAATCATTTTTCCAATTGGTATTACAGGAATGATAGTTAGAATTTAAGGGCATTTTTTAACGGGACGGTTTTTGATACCACTATAGAACCTCCCGAATGTAACTGTCCTCCTCTGTGAAGCCTTGTGCAAAACAAGCAACACACATCGAGGAAACATCAATGAATTTAAATAGCTAGGCTGGAGTGATTTTTTTGCTCACAGCTTTGAACCCTATCACCAACAAGGATTTAGCGTTGGTAGGGTCGCTATTGAATATAGAAATACTTACACTCTCTACAGCGAACAAGGAGAAATTGCGGCAGAAATTACAGGCAAATTGCGGCATCGGGCTACTCAACCTCAAGACTTTCCAGCCGTGGGGGATTGGGTTGTTATCCGTATACGCGAGTCGGAAGGGCGAGCAACTATCCATGAGATTTTACCAAGAAAAAGCAAATTTTCTCGTAAGACGGTGGGCAGTAAAACAGAAGAACAAATTGTTGCAGCCAACGTTGACACTGTGTTTCTAGTCTCAGGACTGGATGGAGACTTTAATCTCAGACGAATTGAGCGCTATCTCATTTTGGCTTGGGAAAGTGGTGCAAATCCGGTCATCGTTTTAAACAAGGCAGACTTATGCAACTCTCTAGAAGATTGCTTGGCACAAGTGGAAGCAGTTGCCATTGGTGTACCAGTCGCCGTCTTAAGTGCTACGAGTAATCAAGGATTGGATGCCTTAAAACCTTACCTGAAACCAGGACAAACAGTTGCCTTATTGGGGTCTTCTGGTGTTGGTAAATCTACTATCACCAACCAACTTAAGGGTGCAGTTGTGCAAACTGTGCAAGCTGTGCGGCAGGGTGATGACCGAGGTAGACATACGACCACTCATCGGGAGTTGATTTTGCTCCCGACTGGCGGCTTAATTATGGATACCCCAGGAATGCGGGAAATTCAAATTTGGTCAGGTGATGAAGGTTTGCAGGAAACCTTTGCAGACATCGAAACCTTGGCGCAGAAATGCCGCTTCCGCAATTGTCAGCACAATAACGAACCTGGTTGTGCAGTGCAGCAGGCTTTGGTAGAGGAAAGGCTTGATTATTCAAGGTTTCTTAGCTATCAAAAGTTGCAAAAAGAACTCAACTATCTTGCCCGCAAACAAGACCAGCGATCGCAACTAGCCGAGAAAGAACGATGGAAGAAAATCCATAAAGCCATGCGGAATCATCACAAGCATTGATTGCACAGGGGCTTGTAACTTTTCTGCTTTGATTGTGGGATGGGAAATTATCCTGTAATCGATCGGGGGTAAAAAATACCCATCCTATAATAAGTAATAATTCGTAATTACGCTCGCGGACTCGCGCTTTGCTGCGCTAACGTAGTTTCTCATTTGTAATTAAGACATACAGTAAAAAAACTAGCTATATAAGGTTTCTAAGATTTTACTCTGTTCTCAAATCATAGATTTTTTCCATTTGGAATCATACCTTTTCTGAGTGAAATTGCACCAAACTTACGCCCAATATCTGATTTTGAAGTGCGTGTTTTTGGATGGCTTATATTTAATAAGCTGTTACTTTTCAATACACAATGATGTTATTAATCAAGAAAAATTAAGTATTGTAAAACGTATATTTCCGTTTTCGCCCGGATCTCGGCTGAGGAACAATGTGGTTTCAATGGAAACAGGGGAGTCAAAAATTACTTTACCTCTGCGATCGTTCTAAGTTTACAGAGAAATCTTTGTGATGGACATCCACATATAGACAGTTCTGCACAACAATTTTCAGATGTGAAGCGAATTTAACCCTCAATTAAGTAGAAGCCTTCAAATCCCAGGTGGAATTCAGGATTGACGATGAGCCAAAGCTTCCATGAAAACTCTCTGGCAAATCAGTCGCAAATCGCGAGTGAAATGCTAGAGCAAGCAAACTTCCAGAATCCTCTCAAGCACGAAACTGTTACGACTGGGTGCGATCGGGCAGCGATCGCACCACCTGAGAGCCAATCGTATTTGCAACAAGCAATTGAATATGCTCCCATAGGAATGGTCATGCTCGATCGCCAAATGCACTATCTTGCTATGAGTCGCAGATGGCTCGAAGACTATAACCTGACCGATGACATTATCGGATGCTCTCACTACGAGGTCTTTCCCGATATTCCCCAAAAGTGGAAACAGATTCACCAACAGTGTTTAGCAGGACAAATCGCCGAAAACGATGCAGATCCTTATCCACAAGCAGATGGTTCTATCGAGTGGCTGCGCTGGTCAGTTCGCCCTTGGTATACGGTAAGTGGTGATATCGGCGGCATCATTATGTTCAGCGAAAACATCACGCAGCGCAAACAAGCAGAAATAGGACTCCGACAAAGTGAACAACGCTATCGGTCTTTAGCCACGGCAACCTGTCAGATGGTTTGGATAGTTCCTGCTGATGGAGTTCCGACCAACGACAACCCAGCTTGGAGGGAATTAACGGGGCAAACATGGGAGGAATTTCAAGGCTGGGGATGGTTAGATGCCATTCATCCAGACAATCGCCAACTAATGGCTGAAGCATGGGAAACAGCAGTTACAACTCGCAGCCCATATCAAGTAGAATTTCGTCTCCGGCGGCATGATGGTGAGTATCTTTACATGATAACGCGAGGTATTCCCGTCCTAGAACCGGATGGCAGCATCCGTGAATGGGTACGTACTTGCACTGACATCCACGATCGCAAACAAGCTGAAGCTGCCCTGCGCGAACGCAACACTCTATTGCGCTCCATCTTAGAAAATACACCAGGCTTCATTGTTGTAAAAGATTGTCAAGGTCGTCATGTTGCTCTCAACACCAATTTGGCAAACTTTTTTGGCAAACCAATGGAGGACATCATTGGCAAAGATGATTCTGAACTGTTTCTGCCTGAAGTTGCCCGTGAAATAATGGCAAAAGACCGCCAAATCATCACAACTGGGATTGCTGAAACTTACGAAGAAAATGTCTCTAATAATGGTATCAGTGGCACTTTTCTGACTACAAAGGTTCCTTGGCGGGATGCTCATGGCAACATCCTCGGTATCATTGCAATAACGCGGGATATTAGCGATCGCAAGCAAGCTGAAGAATCCCTACGCGAAAGCAACATACTGTTGCGCTCTATTTTGGAAAGTACACCAGACTTGATTGTCGTTAAAGATCGTCAAGGGCAGTATGTTGCCCTCAACTCTAATTCGGCAAACTTTCTTGGTAAATCAATTGAGGACATCATTGGTAAAGACGATTCTGAACTGTTTCTGCCTGAAGTTGCGCGTGTAATGATGTCAAAAGACCGACAGATTATCAGCACGGGCATTACCGAAACTTACGAGGAATTTCTCTCTAATGGTGACATCAGTGGAACTTTTCTCACTACAAAGGCTCCTTGGCGGGATGTTGATGGCAATATTCTCGGCATCATCGCCACAACACGAAATATTACCGAACGCAAGCAAGCGGAACTGGCACTTCAGCAGAGTGAAGAACGATTTCGTTCGCTGATTGAAGCAACATCGCAAATTGTTTGGAGTACTGATGCTGAAGGTGCATTTGTCACCGACCAACCACACTGGCGTGCCTTCACAGGACAAACGGTAGAAGAACTATGGGGCTGGGGATGGCTGAATACAATCCATCCGGAAGAGCAAGCTCAGACTGCCGAAGCATGGTTAGCAGCACTTGCTAATCGCACAGTTTATGAAGCTGAGACTCGGACTCGGCGTTACGATGGCGAGTATCGCTACTTGAGTGTGCGGGGTGTGCCGATCTTAGCAGCAGATGGCAGTATTCGTGAGTGGGTAGGCACTCACACCGATATTACTGAACGTAAGCAAGCTGAAATCGTTCTTGCCCAAGCCAAAGAAGCGGCAGAAGCAGCAAGTTTCGCCAAAAGTGAGTTTTTGGCCAACATGAGTCACGAGTTGCGGACTCCCCTCAACGGCATCCTCGGCTATGCTCAAATTCTTCAGCGTTCCAAACACTTGCAAGAAGACGAGCGATCGCGTATCGATGTAATTTATCAGTGCGGTTCGCATTTGCTGACTTTAATTAACGATATTTTAGATTTATCGAAAATCGAGGCGCAGAAAGTGGAACTCATACCCACAGATTTCCATTTTCCAGCCTTCCTCCAAGGTGTGGCGGAAATGTGCCGCATCCGCGCTGAACTGAAAAACATTAACTTCCACTATCAATTAGCCTCAGAATTACCCGTCGGTATCCATGCAGATGAAAAACGCCTGCGGCAAGTATTGATTAACCTGTTGAGTAACGCCATCAAATTTACTGATACAGGCAGCGTCACCTTGACGATTAGTTATGCTTCGGAAGGAAAAATTCGCTTTGAAGTACGCGATACGGGCATCGGCATTGTTCGGGAAAAACACCAAACTATTTTTCAACCCTTTGAGCAAGCAGGAGATAATCGCCGACAAACTGAGGGTACCGGTCTGGGATTGGCAATTAGCCAAAAAATTGTGGAATTGATGGGTAGTAATATTCAGGTTCAGAGTGAGATAGGTATTGGCAGCATTTTTTGGTTTGATGTCAATCTACCTGAGGCTGATGAGTGGGTGAAAACATCTCAAGCCGATGATTATGGACAAATTATTGGTATTAAAGATTGTCGACCCAAAGTTCTTATTGTTGACGATAAATGGGAAAATCGCTCGGTGATTGCTAATTTGCTTGGCCCCATCGGCTTTGAGGTTGCGGAAGCTAGTGATGGAGAAGAAGGTTGGCAGAAAGTTTTAGAATTTCAGCCAGATTTAGTTCTCACCGACTTGTTGATGCCAGAACTCGATGGATTTGGGCTAATCAAGTGCATTCGTGAGTCGGAAGCATTTAAAGACATCATGATTATTGTTTCATCTGCGAGCGTGTTTGAAAGCGATCGCCATCGCAGTTTGGAAATGGGAGGTAATGATTTTCTCCCCAAACCCGTACAGGCAACGGAACTTTTCCAAAAATTGCGGCAACATCTGCATCTAGAGTGGGTTTATGAAGAGCAGAAGACTGTAAGCCAGCCAGAGCGAGATAATACCACGCTAATTGCACCACCCACCGCAGAAATAGAAACTCTCTACGAGTTAGTAATGAAAGGCAACTTTAAGGGAATTATAAAACAGGCAGCATTGCTCGAACAAATGGATCAAAAATACATTCCTTTGGCGAAAAAGCTGCACCAACTGGCAAAAGAATTCCAAGACCAAGAAATTCTGGCACTCATTCAATCTCTTAATTAAGCGGTATGAATTTTGTAACTGACCAAACTGCAACGGTTCTCATTGTTGATGATAATCCTGCAAATTTAGGTGTGTTATCTGATGCCCTAGATCAGGCTGGCTTAGAAGTGTGGGTAGCAAAATCTGGAAAAGTAGCGCTGGAGCGGGTTACATATGCTCTGCCCAATTTAATTTTGCTGGATGTAATGATGCCAGAGATTGATGGTTTTGAAACCTGTCGTCAATTAAAGGTAAATCCAGCAACCAAAGATATTCCAGTCATCTTTATGACGGCACTCTCCGATACTGCCAATAAAGTTGAAGGTTTTCAAGTTGGCGCTGTGGACTATATCACTAAACCTTTTCAGCAAGAGGAAGTGCTGTCACGGGTTAAATTACACCTGAAGCTACACGATCTGGCACAGCAACTAGAGCAGAAAAATGCTCAGTTAGAGCAAAAATTTGCAGAAGTCAGTCTTGCTTATGATGAACTCAAACAAATGCAAATTAAGCTGATTCAAAATGAAAAACTGTCTAGCTTAGGAGAGATGGTTGCCGGAATTGTTCACGAGATTAATAATCCTGTAAATTTTATTTATGGCAATCTCATTCATGCCAATGAATATACTCAAGAAGTGCTAACTCTTCTGCACCTTTATCAAGAAGAATATCCAATTCCTACCCCGCGGATTCAAGCCC
Source organism: Dendronalium sp. ChiSLP03b (assembly GCF_034531165.2). Classification (NCBI taxonomy): domain Bacteria; kingdom Bacillati; phylum Cyanobacteriota; class Cyanophyceae; order Nostocales; family Nostocaceae; genus Dendronalium; species Dendronalium sp. ChiSLP03b. The sequence goes on from NZ_JAVRBR020000016.1 coordinate 21,238, forward strand.
AACAGGAATTGGCGGATTTGGATTTTATTGAGCATGATTTGTTAAAGCTGCTCAATTCCATGAATTTTGGCGCACGACGTATTCGCGAAATCATTAAATCTATGCGGATTTTCTCGCGTGTAGATGACGCTAAAATGATAGAAGTTGATATCCATGAATGTATTGATAGCACGCTGATAATTTTGAATCATCGCCTCAAGGCACAACCAGAACATCCCGCGATTGAAGTTGTTAAACAGTATGGTTTGTTGCCACCAGTCGAGTGCTATGGAGGACAAATCAATCAAGTGTTTATGAACATTGTTGCCAATGCCATTGATGCACTAGATGAGTACAATCAACAGCGTTCATTTGCCGAGATTCAGCAGCAACCAAGTCGAATTGAGATTTATACTCAGACAATTGGAGACGATTGGGTAGCCATCCATATTGCTGATAACGGTCCGGGAATCTGCGAACATGTCAGAACAAAGCTGTTCGATCCCTTCTTTACGACGAAACCTTGTGGCCAAGGAACCGGATTAGGATTGTCTATCAGCCACCAGATTATTGTAGAAAAGCATGGCGGTAGTCTCTGCTGTGAATCTACACCAGGAGAGGGAACGGAATTCGTGATTCAAATTCCCATTCAACAGCGAGTTTCCCAGGTTGCTTGACTCACTGAATTAATGAAGCTGCACGCGATCGCTAAGGTAACCAAAATTCAGGCAGAATGGATTTACCCAAGTTACGCACCGTTTGGTTGAGCGATCGCGCGACTTGGATATGTGTTTCATCCTCTTCTACAGGTAAAATCTCAGCTGGCGTACCCTCTCTGAAATAGGACACCGTCAAATTCGCTGCCTCTAAACCAGTCACATAAGCCTTTTCTTGCGACCAGGAACCGTGACGGTTTGCAATCCAATCCCCACTCATAAACACATTCGCAAAACTTGTTTTAGCTGGCAACATATACCGATAGCTTCCAGGTGCAAAGTGAGTTACTGCATTTGGCAGCCGAACCACACTACTATCAATTACCTTGGCTTGCTGAAATGCTGGTATACAATTTGCGAGATAACGCTGAACTATCGACACAATTTCTGCATCATTCAAACTTAAAAACTGATTTGCGTGATAGAAATCAGCTTCAATTACCGTTCCTGACTCGTACTTATATTCATCATGCAGGGCATTCAAGTCAAAAAACGTCCATCCTGTGGTGGCATCGAAGCCAAAGCAAGCATTAGAAGGACGGGGAACATCAATTTTGCGGTCAAACCACAACCGCGTTGCTAAAACATCAATTGCCCCTAAATTATTCAAATTCCGGAATTCTTCGCGGCTTTGTAAGCTAGTACTACTAGAGACAATTTTCTTGATGCCAGTAATTCCAACAGCAAAAATTACAGCATCGGCATCAAACACTTCATCACCACAAACAACACCTTTTGCCTGATTGTTACTATCAATAATTAAATCTGTAACTCGGTGCTTGGGTAACACTTTTGCCCCAGCTTTTTCAATCCGTTCCATCCAAGGACGAAATATTTTCTCCCCAACTGTTCCCCGACACCAAACCACATCAAAATCAGGTTGGTGAGCCAAAATAAAATAGTAAAGCATTCCTAGGGTTGCTGCGGCTGAACATTGTTCGCCAGGGGCAAACAAGCCTACCAACAACATAGGTTCAAAAGCTTCACGATAAAGTCGGGCGGAAACATTAAAATCTTTGAACAATTCACGGGCAGTAACAAAGTCATAACGCCGCCACGCTGCATCGGAGTTATCAAAATCTACAACAGCGTAAAGTAGAGGCAAAGCACTGAGGCGATCGACAAGTGGCAGACGCTTAAACTGAGTATAAAGAAATGTGCCTATAGGTGAGGGCAGTCGTGGTAAGTCTTGGAAAATCGGGGATTCAACTTCCAACCCCACAGGCGAATATTGCGAGGAACGAGTCCAGGAGGTGAAAGGATTAATATCTAATTCATTGATTAAAGAAAAAATATTTCTGTAAGGATACCAGAAGCCGTGAATCCCTGCTTCTATGGATTTTCCCGTTGCTGTTTGCCAACCTGCTACCAGTCCACCGGGATAAGGGCCGGCTTCTAAAAGTGTGACATCGTACCCTTGTTTTGCCAAATGGTAGGTTGCGCCTAAACCAGCCCAGCCTGCACCAATAACAACAACTCGTTTTTGTTGCAACCCTTCACTCATCCCCACCTCTCATTGTTACAGTCCATCAACCAATGTATACGAAATGGGGAGTCGGGAGTTACTAGGGGCGAATGGTTGTTCGCCCCTACAGGAGTTAGGAGTTATTCTCCGCGTCTTTGCGTTTCCCTTTACTTGAAACAGATTAAAGGCTTGGGGTTTTGCCTGTTTGTGCTTGTGTCTCAATTGGCTTGACATCACTGTAACCTAATTCACCAGCGATCGTCCGTAATACTGAAATTTGTTCTTCAAATTCCAGCCCTTCAATTTGGGAAAGTAGATCGCTAATGGCTTTAGTTGGTTTGTAGTTGTCTGGTATGTCAACTATTGTATCTCCCATAGCTACTGCCCAAGCATACCAAACCAACAATTGATTGTTTTCTTTGATCGCACCATAAGCTCGAGAATACTCTGTATCCTTACGGTTAACAATATCCCGCATAATCTCTAATTGCTGCTCATCTGACAACTTCAAATAGTCTCCAAGTAGCAGTGGTGCTAATTCGGGTTCTGCAGCAGTGGGAGCAGCCGGGGTGATAGAATCTCCCATTTTTTCATAAACAAAATATAGCCAGGCCAACTTGGCATCGGTATCTAAGGCGTTAAATGCATCTACTGCTTTTTGTGTTTCATTATTTAGGGCTTGAGAAATTTTTTGATTGGAACTTGCAGTCATAATTTGTCTCCATCATATATTAAAGTAAGTCAAATTAAGGGTTACCAAAATTTCGGGATCTGATTCTACTTCCAAGAGAAATAATTAAATTAATTTTATTTTGATAAATTAATCTACCTTTTAATAGAGGTTAATATCTTTCGCTAGATGCCAACGTTACAAGAGATAACTTTGGTATGATTGCTCCAGTAGTTTAAAAATTACACAAGGTGTTAAAAAATGACTGATGAAATAAAGCCAAATGTTAATGAAGCTCCTACCCATGATGCACAATTAGCTGCTGAAAACATAGCTAGTGGTGAAGAAAAAGCACCGAAGGTTGATTTGGAAGCTGATTATGCAGCTGCACAAAAATTGAGTGTTAGTGAAGTTGACCGCAGTGGTAAAGGTGCAGCAGCAGCTGAAGCAGCAACAGCACCCAAACAGGCAGTTCCCAAACAAGTAGAGACAAAAACTGAAGCGCAGCCAACTGGTAAACCTGAAGATTATAAAGAGATAGCGAAGGAAGTTGGGCCTTCAAAGGACAATGCCGTAACTAATGTCAGTGATGATTTAGTAGAACAAGCTCTAGAAAAGGGTCAACGGAAAAATTAAGTTTAGCGAAGAAGCCTCTAGTCTGTAGTTAATAATTTAACTACAGACTAGAGACTTTTGTGTATTGTATTGATTAACAGCTTTTGATAACTTCTAGTAGTTCACTTGGTTGATGTATCAAAAAGTCTGGATTTTGTTTAGCTAGTACTTCTGGAGAATTAAATCCCCAAGTGACTGCAATCACTTTGATATTAGCTTTTTTTGATGCTTCTATATCTCGGGTTTCATCACCAACATAAATGACTGATTGAGATTTGAGTTGCTTTTGTCTTAGTGCATTATTAATTATTGTTGTTTTACCAAAAATTGTTACTCCTGAGTAAATAAAATCAAATAGGTTATCTAGTCCATTAATTTTGAGAAACCCAGTCACATTTTCTTTAGAATTTGACGTAATAATTCCTAAGCTATAATCTTGACTTTGGAGTTCTGTTAGCGCTTCTTGAATTCCAGGAATAGGTTTAAATTCGTGGATTTTGTTTTTCAATTCTGCTTTAACCTTTTTCAGCAGAAAAGGAATTTTAAATAGAGATATACCTGAGTATTTAATAATTTCTCTAGAAGTTAAATTTCTGAGAAGGGCTAGTTCCTCTTGCGTGATTTGTACGTAACCAAACTCTACAGCTAAACGGTTGGCAATACCTACAAGAGCATCTACCGTATCTGCGATCGTGCCATCAAAATCAAAAATAATTACTTTCTGAGTCATTCTTTCGTTTGGATGCGTCAAGATTAGCACGGGCATTCCGTCGTAACATTTCTGGCTTAATCCGCCGCAACGCTGATGCCGGAAATCGTCTGTCCCACTCCTCATTTGAGATTTCCGCTAATTCTATCAGCTCAGGCGCAAGATTCCCAGGATAGGGCTGAAAATCTTCTACATCTGTTGTCTGGGCAAAACGCTGATTCCAAGGACAAACATCTTGGCAAATATCGCAACCAGCAACCCAGCCTTGCAAATGGGGCGTGACTGTCTCTGGTAATTTTTCCGCCCGATTTTCAATCGTATGATAAGCAATGCAGCGATTAGCATCTACAACAAACGGCTGAGTAATTGCACCTGTAGGACAAGCTTCCAGACAACGAGTACAGCTACCACAGTGTTCTGTATGAGGGCGATCGCTCTCTAATTCCAGATTTGTCAATACCTCTCCCAAAAATACCCAAGAGCCATACTCCCTTGTAATTACATTACCATTCTTGGCAATCCACCCAATTCCCGCTCGTTGCGCCCAGACCTTATCTTGCACAGGGCCAGTATCTGCATAATATCGAGCTAGTATGCCTGGGTCGAGTGATTCTAACCAGATAGTTAACGCCTTGAGTTTTTTGTGCATTACCTTGTGATAATCCCTTCCCCAACCATAACGGGAAATTTTGGCGTATTCCTCACTTTTGGGACGTTGATGTGGCGTGTAGTAATTGAGGGCGACACAAATTAGCGATCGCGCCTCTGGCATAACTAAACTAATATCTTGGCGTTTTGGGTTATTCATCCATTCCATATCGGCGTGATAACCCAGCGCTATCCATGCTTGCAACCTCTGTGCTGCTGTGTTGTCTCTCTTCTCTACAGCAGCAATTCCGACTTTGTGAAAACCCAACTCTTGAGCTTTATTTTTTACCACACTGCTGCTCGTTACGGAACACTGATTCATTTTTCTTATCAGGATTTAGCCCAACTGAGGCCAACTAGATTGTACATCATGCAATCAATACCCCTGTTTAACATTTGCTACTTTCCCTATATGTAAATTTTATTTGCAATTTATTAAGAAATAATGCAAGATGTAAATTGAGAAGTAAGCAACCCCAAGTAACGAAAGTTTCGGTTGTGGTCAATCAACAGGGGTTCTCTCCAAGGTAGTGGCTAAGGTGGGCATTGCCCCCTAGCCGACTAACTATCTGTCGATATCCTCCAACCTCAATGTTCTGTCAATTACAGTTCCCAGGCAGCAGCTTGGGAACAAATTCTTTCAAAAGTAATAGATTATCTTTCAATAGGAATACTTACTCGCATTTTGGCAATCTACCTCGGCAGCAGCTTTCTTTATATCTGCTTTTGAATCAAATTAATGTTCAGTGAGTATGATACAGGTATTTTTATGAAAGCTGCTGAATCTTTGTCCGCAACCCAGATGAGTGCTGATGCTACAGCAAAAGAAGAATTTGAGATTGAGGGAATTACAGAAGCCTGTATTTTGCGTTATTTTCAAACTTTGAACGCTGGAGAATTTCAGGCAACTGCTGCCCTATTTGCCGAGGATGGTGTGATGCATCCACCTTTTGAATCTGATATTGTAGGATCGGATGCGATCGCTAACTATTTACAACAAGAAGCCAAAGGCATTAAGGCTTATCCCCGCCAGGGAATAGTCGAAACTTTAGAAAATGACCAAATCCAAATTCAGGTGACAGGTAAAGCACAAACTTCTTGGTGTGGTGTCAACGTCTTGTGGCTATTTATCCTCAACCAGCAACAGCAAATCATCGACGCTAAAATCAAACTCTTAGCCTCTCCTCAAGAGTTACTTGCCTTGCGTCCACAAAAGTAGCTAATAACTAATACCAATTTGTAATTCGTAATTAAACAGCATCAGATTTAATGGGGGTTTCGAGGTTTAAATCTGTTGAAAAACAACTTATCACGGAATAATTCGAGTAACAAGCGGTTGCACTTTTGCGGTAGTAACTGTAGCAAATGCTCAGTTAATCCTTCTAACTCTATTCAGTATTTCAGCAACTATTCTTCGTAACTCTAATCAGAAAACGTAAAGCTTCATTTACTGCTTGAGAATTGGGAAACATGTCTGCCACATCTGCTTCTAAATGAACTGTCAACCCTTCAGAATTTTTGCCATCATGTTTAAATTTTCCCATGCCATTATTTTCCAAAACTCGAACTGACTGATATTTAGTGTCAGGTATAAGCTTTTGGGAAGATAAATTATTTAGTTTATTAGCAAGAGATTTCCAACTAGTCGCTTTCATCTGAAAGTAATCTTTTGCTTCATTTAATGTTTTAAACTTTTGCTTTAGAATATCAACTGTATGAATGTCCTTTTGATACGTCTGGGTTTGTTGATTAAGGTCTTCCTCAACCATATCAACTACCTCATTAATAAGTCGGTAATGATTTTCAGAAATTTTAGCGGCAGCCCCTAAAATACGAGAGGTAGCTTTGATCTGCACCTCAGTGTCCTGTTTAAGCCTATCGGCAATATTACGAATTTGCTCCCCCAACTTTGCTTTACCTTGAGTTCCTATAGTTGATACTGATTTTTTGCTCATAAAGATGCTGTTTATTCCGAAAGTATCTCTTTAATTGCAAGCCAGATGCGTTTAAACTTTTGTACCAAGCCTACAGGATTGCCTGTTGTTTCCTCTTCCACCGAATCTACTAGGAATTGAATCCGATCCATGCGTTCTGCTACAACGTAGAGGTTATTTATAGCTTCATCCTTACTTGCTAGAGATTGGCGCAGCAAAATAACCATGTCGGCAATTTCCCGTTTTAGCCTTTCGTTCTCGGCTTTACGGCGAGTTTCCCATCCCTTAATACTAGCTTTAGAACGTCGCTCAAATTTAAGTTGTGATTGTGCCTCATTATATAGAGTTAAATAGTTGTCTCGCTCAGACCTTACTTCCTCATATTTGGCAAGTAATTCAGTTGCTCTTCTTTTTTCTTCATTGTAACGATTTAGAGCCTGCTGATAATTTTTTTGTTCATCAAGATATATCTGATAATTGTGCGCTGCACGTTTTTTTAACTCGTTAACCTCAACTTGGTAAGTTTGGATATCTTGCTGAACTTGAGTCAGTTGAAATGCTGCTTCCTTATTTTCTTTCGCAAGTTTTTCCCATTCATCACGTTGGGCAATTAATTCAGCTGCTTTCGCATTTGCTTCATTGTAACGATTTAGAGCCTGCTGATAATTTTTTTGTTCGTCAAGATATATCTGTAAATTGTGTGTTGCACGTTTTTTTAACTCGTTAATTTCAACTTGATAAGTATGGATATTTTGCTGAACTTGAGCTAGTTGAGATGCAGCTTCCTGATTTTCTTTCGCACGTTGTTGCCATTCATCGCGTTGGATAATCAATTCAGTTGCTCTCGTTTTTTCTTCGTTGTAAAGGCATAAGGCTTGCTGATAATTGTTTTGTTCATTAAGATATATCTGTTTTAACTCGTTAACTTCAACTTGGTAAGTTTGGATATCTTGCTGAACTTGAGTTAGTTGGGATGCAGCTTGTTGATTTTCTTTTGCAAGTCGTTCCCATCGAATCGCATCAGCACGAGCATTCCTCAAAAAATGGTTAAGCTCATGATAAGAAGGTGGTTCTTTTCCACCTGGGTTAGGATTGTTGACAGGGCGATTTTTGCGACGATCCTTGTCTGCGTCTCGCATAACTATAATAAATGTTACAAATAATACTTTAATTCCTATAATACAATCTTTTTTAGTTGAAAATACAGACAAATACTTTTTTGCTAGAAAACTAATTTTTCATCGCGTCGTGCGATCGCCTAATTAGTCATGCCTGAAAAATAGAAAAGTAGTAATCTAAGCTACAACGATGAAGAAGTGAAGCGCTGACAAAAAAGCGATAAAGCTTTCGGAGGTTAAATCCACAGCTAGCCAAAAAAGAATTGATGCGATCGCCTTTGCTTGCTTGTAGCAATCCTACATACCAATGAGTTGCCCTTCAGCCTTAGCCCCACTAGAAATTTCGATATGGTATTTCATTAGTCGCTTGGCAAATTATACTTACGACGCTGCTCCTCAGCAAACTCTTGAAAAGACCGAAATCGACCAGCTTCAAAATCATCTAATCCTGTTGAATACCCTTGATAGCTTCCTCTAAATCTTGCGTTTCCCACTCTAAGATATTAGCTAACAATTCAGATGCAACAACACTAACATCTTGACCTTGCCGAGCAGCTTTGTCGCGCAGTTGTGCCTCTAATTCTGGACTCAGGGTGACAACAATTGTCATAGAGCTACTTCCTTTGACATTAAGCCTTTAAGCTTCATTTTAGCAAAAGCAAAAACCAGCGCGATCGCTATCGCGATTAGTATCACAGGTAATAGGTGAGACAATTTAGCTACTTGCGATCGTTCAGAGCAAAGAACAACTAAACCTTAACCAATTTACAAATAACCTCACGTAACTTAAATCCTAAAAGACATTGAGTTTTGTTATAGCTTACCTATTTATAATTACTTATTGCTCATAAAATAATTTTATTAATAGAGGATATGGGGGTATTGCATAGACAGTTTTGGCAATACCCAATCCTAAATCTGAGTATCTGAGATTAGTATTATCCACGCTGCTGGAGTAATGCTAACTCTCGATCATTTAGCTAGTTCTGGTATGGTGGCTTCTAGCTTGAGGCAGTTAGCACCATCAACTTGCAACTGGTACTCTACTTTATCCATCAGACGACTCATGATCAGCCAACCATAACCACCTTCTTGTTTATCTGTAGGGTTCGGCGGGAAATAGGTAGCCATATCAAAACCTTCGCCATAATCCCAAACCTCTAAGGCAATATCTCGTTCTTTCAATTCCAAACGAAGTAAAACGGGCACATTCGCTTGCTCTTTGTGAGCATGACGTACTACGTTTGAGTATGCTTCCACCAAAGCCAACCGCAACCGACTAGATTGCCGTGACCAATCAACAGATTCTCCTAACTGAATTTTTAAGCATCCTAGCAACCAGTGTTCGACAATGTTTAAATAATTCAAGTCACTTGGTACATGCAGCTCACTTTTCATCACTTACAAAACCTCCAGTGAGAGTATAGTTTGATCGTCTTCTTGAACGTGGTTATCTGCTTGGATGCGAGCTAGTAAATGGCTCAGAGAAAGCGGTTGAGCTTCACTCTGTAGGAGTTGCCAAAGACCGTCTTGATTCAGCATAGAACGGCTAACTGGCTGAACGCCACCCTCAGTTTTTTCTGAAATTAGTAATTTATTTGATACTGTTGCTTCTGTAATACCATCACTAGCTAACAGTAGAGTATCTCCAGAAGCGAGAGCCAACTGACCGGATTTTGCCTGCCACTTAGGCAAGATACCCAAAGGAATGCCACGTACCTTAAGATAGTTGGGTTGTTCTGCTACAGAGTCTTGGCGTGACCAAAGCAGGGGATATATGTGACCCGCATTAGCATAGACTAGTTCCCTGGTGGTAGGGGTATAACAAGCTAAGACAAGAGTAATGAAACAATTATTGCCAATCAAGTCATTGCAAAGAGCGTAGTTGAGATTCTCCATGACTATATTTGGCTGAGCCGGCGTTTCTTGAGAGAGTTCCCGACGCAACACTGAAATGGCACTGGCCATGAACAAAGCAGCGGGGACACCCTTACCAGAAACATCACCTACTGCTAACCACAAGTCGCCCTTCGGATGGACAAACACTTCAAAAAAATCACCTCCTACTTCACGAGCTGGGTAGCAGCAAGCTTGTAACTTTGCACCTTTGATTTCAGGCAAGCTTTGGCGTAGCAGGTTGTGTTGAATTTGACGGGCAACTTCCAATTCAACCCGAATCTGCTCTTGCTTTTCCTGGAGGTGCTGGTAGAGTTTCGCTTGGGAAAGGGCTAAAGCTGCTTGTTCGGCAACACCTGCAATCAATTGGATGTCTTCTTCTTGCCAAGGGCGATCGCCCCCGCACTGATAAACTGTCAGTACAGCCAAAAGATGTTGCTGATAGGAAAGTGGCACTACCAAGTAGTTACAGGCGTTGCCCTCATAGGTTATGTCTTGAGTCAGTTGATAATGACTGGTTTCGAGAACTTTTTCAATTGAAATATCGGGGTTGAAGCTATAACTTGGTAAATAAGTTTTAGGATCGTGGTAGGAGAACAAATCTTGTGTTAAGCGATCGCCTTCAACGGGTCTAAGTATGCAGTAAGTCGCTTCAAATGCTTGTCCAATGGTTGCTGCTATCTTTTGTAGCATGGTGCCATAATCCAATGACTCGCGAATTGCTGTTGTCACTGCATTAAACAAAGATTCTCGCCGCAGGGCACGACCCAATTCGTGGGTGCGTTTCTTAACTAGACGATATGTGTCAGTAGCTTGCTCGACTAATATCCGAAGTCGTTCGGGACTCCAAGGTTTAGTGATGTATTTGAACACTTGACCGGAGTTAATTGCTTCCACCAAATCTTCAACATCCGTAAAACCAGTCAGTAAAATCCGAATCGTATCAGGAAAACGCTCTACCGTGCGACTGAGAAATTCAGTACCATTCATTTCTGGCATTCTCTGGTCTGAGATAATTACAGCCATTTCGCCTTCTTTGTCTAAAATTTCCAGTGCGCTTAAGGCATGATTAGCCTTATACACTTGAAAATCTCGCCTAAAAGTGCGGTAGAGTAAATCTAAGTTATCCAGCTCATCATCTACGATCATGAGCTTAAGTTTGTCTACCTCTGTGTCAGTCATATTTGACTTGAATTTTAGAATACTTGAATGGCGAGATAGTGCAATCTTTATCTCACCCCATCACCAACGCCAAAGGCTGAAGTATGTAGTATAAAATTGCTCCACTCCTAAATGGATAAGGCATGAATTTGGAAAAATCGGATTTTTGACTCCACTGGTGGGTGAAGCGCGTACCAATAGTTTCTTACTTCATCCCTTCGGATGACGCTCGCAGGTTCGCTAACGCAGTCGCTCATGGGGAGCCAAGGCGGCTCTCGGCGGACTTGTAGACGCTTGTGCGGCTACTCTTCTCCTAACGAGATGCTGCGCGTAGCTTGCTTCCCCGTAGGGGTACGAGTTCTCCGAAGGAGTACCCGCAGGAAGCAAGTGGCGTGGAAACCACGCTAGTTCCTACAACGGGGGAAACCCCCGCAACGGACTGGCTCCCCAAGATCCTTCAGGTGACGCTCCTAACATCACTAACGCTGCACTAACAGCACTTTGCTATCGACGGAAACCGCCTTCGCGCCTGCGTCTCCCCTTTGGGAGAAGACAGCAAGTACTTCACCGCGCTGTCTCACCTTTACACTTCAGACTTCTTTAATAAAAGATACCCACTTTGAACACATAAAATTACTCAAAGTCTTCAATTTCCTTTTATTTCCTTCACAGTAGCTACACGCCAAAATTAACTTTATCCCACCAATCCAGAACGCAAAGCGCGCACTGCTGCTTGGGTGCGGTCATCGGCACATAGCTTGTTTAAAATATTCCGGACGTGGGTTTTCACAGTTCCGACTGTGATGTAAAGTCGCTCTGCAATAACTGCATTGCTACAACCTTCGACAATCAACTGTAACACTTCCAATTCCCTTTCTGTCAGGGTGTAAGGGTCAATAATTTCCTGATTTTCTAAAGAATCTGGGTTTTGACTTAGATTTTTATTATCTGCTAGCGTTGTTTCTGGCGATCGCGGATTTTGTTGAGCTTGTTGTAATACGATCCGAGCGATCGCTGGATCGATCCAAGCGTTGCCATCGTAAGTTACTCGTACTGCTTCCAGCAAATTATCAAACTTGATATCTTTCATACAGTAGGAGTCTGCCCCAGCGGCAAAGGCTGCCAGCACTGCTTCTTTGTTATCTCGCAGTGTCAAAATTAACACTCTTGTTAACAACTCTTCCCCATTAGCGGTAGATTTTAATTCCCGTGTCAGTTCTATGCCATCTTTATCCGGTAAACCAATATCGACGATTGCGATATCAGGTTGTAGCATTCTTAACATTTTTAGCCCTTCTGTAGCATTGGCAGCTTCTCCCACAACTTCTATTTCTTCCTTTTGCAGCAGTGCTGTCCGAATACCCACGCGGGTGAGATCGTGATCTTCAATGAGAGCAATCCGAATTTTACTCATAGCCAACTTCCGCCCTTTACACTACCTTAACTGTAAAGTCGAGTTTCCTCAAAAGTCTTAATATACAGAGTTGAAAGACACTTCTACAAAAATAAATATATAGGCACTGCCCTGAATAAGGCTAACATGTATGGGCATTGCCGAAGTGACAAGTATTAACTTTCTCTGCAAATATTACACCTTAATCATAAAACCAGTTTGGGTTCTACCACATGCGGCTGGTTAATTTAAGAATTTGGTGTTTTCTATAATTCAGGCAGGACAAGGGTTGCAACACTTTAAGCCGAAATTATATAGCAGCGATCGCCTCGAATTAAGGTGTCAAAATTAAGCTTATTAACTCTATTCTCAATAAATTATTGAGGATAATAAAACCACTTTTATATACTCCTAATAAATGAGAAAAAGCCTTAAATACCTGTACTGATTGGATTGGAGGCGATGAACAATTGTAGTTTTGATGAAACTATCTGTAGAAAGCATACTGTTTCAGTACATCTACTCATACGGTATATTAGATTTTAACTCTTGAAAGATAAAAGTTATTTTTATGACTTTTAATACACAGTGTACGGTTTTCAACTAGCAGCTTAAATTACTTCCTAGAGATAATTTCCTTGCTTTTAACCTTTTAACAAGCCAGTTGTTAATTGCTAAAATTTCCACAGACACCTATGAAAAAATTTGATAAACTATCGTTCGAGAGAATCTGGTGTGAGACTATATAAGAGTAGGCTATGTCTAAACCGCCTAAAGCGTTTTCGGTACTGGGAATACCAGTTCATGTAATGAGTAATTATCCAGGCTGGTTGCTAGAATGCCTGCATGCCAGCAGAGGTACTCATGTGGTCACGCTCAATGCAGAAATGACCATGCAGGCAGAGCGGAATACTTTCCTAGCGAAAGTAATTCAAGATGCCGAGCTAGTGATTCCAGATGGCGCGGGAGTAGTTCTGTATTTGCGATGGCTTTTTTGGCAAAAAGTTAAACGTTGTCCGGGGATTGAACTAGCAGAAACACTGCTGCGAGAACTTGGGCAAAAGCAAATAGGTGCAAAAGTATTTTTCTATGGTGGAGCACCTGGAGTGACTGCAAAAGCAGCAGAGTTTTGGCAACAGCAAACTTCTGCTTTGAACATAGTGGGTACTCACTCCGGCTACCATTCCCCAGAAGAAGAAGCGCAATTAAAGCAAACTCTCGCCCAATTGCAACCACAAGTAATTTTTGTTGGTTTGGGAGTGCCACGTCAAGAATTATGGATTGCCCAAAATCGCCATTTATGTCCCCAAGCAATTTGGATTGGTGTTGGTGGTAGTTTTGATATTTGGTCGGGAACAAAAACTCGCGCTCCTGCTTGGTTGGGAAAAAACAATTTGGAATGGCTGTATCGGCTTTATCAAGAACCTTGGCGTTGGCGACGGATGTTAGCTTTGCCGGAGTTTGCATTGAAAGCCTTTGTTTATCGCTTGACTGCAAAGGGTGCGATTATTTAGCAACTGGTATAAAGTCCTGAGTTAGGAAGTAGGAGTAACACTAATTTAGTTACTCCCTTTCATGCTTTGGCTGTCTAATCGCTATGTAAAGAGAAAAATTAAAAATTTCTAATATTTAGCACCTTAAATGGAAAATCTAATCCTCGTTGGAGGTTTAGTTGGTGAAACTTCGGTTTGTTTAGCTATCTATGGTGAAGATTTAAATCCTGACGAAATTTCAAAATATTTAGGCTGTTGCCCAACTAAGGCTTACCGTCGTGGAGATCGAAGAAATCCAAATCCGAAATATGCCCCCTATTCTATGCAAGGCGGAATTCAAAATTCAAAATGAATGCAAGTTCCTCTTCATTGAAGAACGGCTCATAAACCAAAACCCGATTCTGTATTACGGAAAATACGGAAAGGTTAAAAATTTTTAATTTTTAGTTTGTGGATTTGATATTCCCAGGTTGTGCCTGGGAATCCTTGTTTTAAGGTGAATCTCCAATAGAGAACTTCAGGCTACTTAGTTACAGTCTATTTCACTCCCTGAGAGGGATTTATACGCCCTTGAAAGCAAAACCCTAATAGGTATTTATCTCAGAGATGAGTATGTCATAACCCCGTTTGTACCTTAATTCCAATGAGAACCGCTATCAACACTCAAGCAAAGACTGATAAATCCGTTCGTCGAGAGGACAGTGAAACTCAACAGCAGAGTAGCAATAACGCTGCAATGGTGCAATTACGCTCTGTAACAAAGACCTATACCAACGGTTTTGATGCCTTGTTGGATGTGAACCTAGAGGTCAAACACAAAGAATTTGTGTTTATCACAGGACCTAGTGGTTCTGGGAAATCAACGCTCTTAAAAATGTTGTATGGTGAAGAATTGCCAACACAAGGAGAAGTGTTGATTGATGACTGCAATGTAGTGGCTTTGCGGGGCGATCGCTTGTCATTATTGCGGCGACGTATTGGCATTGTGTTTCAAGACTACAAATTGATTCCCCAACGCACAGTAGCCGAAAATGTTACTTTTGTGTTGCAAGCTCAAGGGTATACCCGTAAAGAAATTCAAAGGCGTTTAGAACCAACTTTAAAACTGGTAGGTTTACTTTCTAAAGCTGACCGTTTTCCCGATCAACTTTCTGGAGGAGAGCAACAACGGGTGAGTATTGCGCGGGCGATCGTTGGGACACCGCCATTGCTTTTAGCAGATGAGCCAACAGGAAATCTCGACCCAGATAATTCTTGGCAAGTGATGCAGATTCTCCAAAAGTTAAATGCTTTTGGGGCAACAGTAATTGTTACCACCCACGATGAACAACTAGTGCGTCGGTGCAATCATCCAGTGGTGCAAGTTCGTGATGGCCGACTGTATCGAAAATAGTCAGTATTCAAGAACTTTTGACTTTTGACTTTGGAGGTTTGAGTTGGGGTAGCGGAGTGGGGTTAGTGGTCTGGGTGATATCCCTTGCAAACGCTCCAAAGCTTGCAAACTCTCGAAAGCTGCCTCTTTAATTACTGCTTCCTCCTCTCGAGTCAGTAAAAGCCGCAAGCATTGGACAATTTCTTGCTGCACCGCAATATCAATTTTTCTACGTGTGATGAATTTAGTTAGTTGACGTATGGCAATCAAACGTTTCAAGGGATCTCGTTCTGTTAAGTTGACCAAAAATCGGTCAAAATTATCTTCCTCTCGATTTCCATAAAAGCTGACAATTTGCCATATCAACAAAATTAAAGTTAATAGCGTCCCCAAACCTTGGAAAATAGCACCAGCGGCGATCCAATGGCTGTTAGAGTCAACCCAAATAGCAGCCGCCATGTAAGTACTGACAGTGGCAATTCCCCCACTGCTAACGGCTAAAGCTAAGCGACGATTTGGGCCATTTAAAAATTTCTGAATTTCTGACCAGCGTTGCTGCCAGTCCCATTCTTGCATTGAGTATACCAATAACATGACTCCAACGCCTGCCAGAAGTGCCAAGAGCAGTTTCCAGTTCCACAGCAGCATCGCAACGACAATTGTCAAGAAGCCAAAAATGCCTCCTGGCCCTGAAAACGGCTTGAAAGTTCGTTGCCTTGAATTTCCCGTCTCGAATGGAAGCGACCAGTTTGGATACTGGTTGATTAATTGCTGCCAAAAAGACGAAGCCTTTGCCACAGTGATTACCTACTTAATTACAAGATTGTCTAATGTATAAGAATAACTGGGCTGGGGCGAAGAGGAGCGATTTTGTTAATGAGTTTTTAAAGTTTTGAGTTACGAGCAAAAATGAAAATCGTCAAGAGTGAATTGACCATCAAAAGCACAGAAAGTCACGGAGTGGATATTATTTGCTGTTACAGTCAATAGGGTGTTGGGAGATAAAGCTGAATCAGAATTGGCGAGATTCGCTACTGGGAGTACTGTTTGTGCTAGCAGTTGCCGATCGCGATCGTAGGCGGACAGTACTAACCGCTGTGAACTTGTGACATAGGCACTAACACAGTTAACAGGGTACAGGAAACTAGCTTCTAAAAATCCGCTTTTAGGCGAACCCATTAATACTGTTAGCCCTGAATGAGTTGGAAATGCCGGATTTGACGGTTGGATTGCTAATGCATTGCGAAAAATCACGCCCCAGCGTTCATACTGGCAGTCGACGGGTTCAAAACACTTCAAATCTTCCAAATTTAAACAAATACATGTAGGTACAGCTGCTTGATGATTACCAACGGTTTCCTCAAGCTGTCCTCGCAAAGCCGAAGCAATAACTTGGTTTTGCACATCACTGTTGTCAAGTGCTTTAGCGTCTTCAAACGTTGGGATTTTATCTAATTGAAGAGTAGCCCGCTTTACCATGACATCTCCCGCCTTACCATTACCTAGAAAATCATCAAATGAGCAATTAGTCTAACAGCCGTTTTTTCTGAATATATAACTATAATTTATAGCTGCTCTTAATGAGCGTTTTGACTATTCTGGACGCTAAATATTATCCGTGGGTTTCCTGATAGAGTAACATACAAAAATTCGCCTCGAAATGCTCAACTAAGTGATACTCGCTACTCGACTAAATCCTTTGTAGATAGTCATTACGGACAAAATTACCTTGTAAAAGTGAAAAAAAAATCACTAAAACTTTACGAGTAAGGCAGTATTTTTACATCTACTTAATCTGACGCAGGCCAGAGGTTTAGGAATAACTAGTGTGCTGATAATAGCAATTGTAGGGAGACGGTTAGACAAGGGAGATTAGGGGACGCAAGGACGAGGAGAATAACTCTAACTTTCTAACTACTGCTTACTGACAACTAACAATAGATCGACTATGTTTCAACCACAGGGATTTGAGCAACGCTCTATAATTACCTCACTAGGTAAAATGGCATACTATACTGCTACTGGCTCACTTTGGCAGGATAATGCGATATCTAACGACAAGCCGCAAAGCGTCTACGCCAACCGTGAAAAGGAAACTTTGGTGTTCCTGCACGGGTTTGGTGGTGGGTCTTCTGCTTATGAATGGTCGAAAGTTTATCCTGCCTTTGCGGCTGAATATCGTGTTTTAGCACCAGACTTAATCGGTTGGGGTAAATCTGAGCATCCAACACGGAATTATCAGATTGAGGATTATTTGACAACGATCCGGGAGTTTTTCGAGCAGACCTGTACAGGCCCAGTGACAGCGATCGCTTCTTCCCTCACAGCAGCATTTACAATTCGAGTAGCGATCGCTCATCCTAATTTATTTAAATCTTTAATTCTCACTACACCCGCCGGACTTTCCGACTTTGGCGAAGACTACTCCCGCAGCTTTTTTGCCCAGGTAGTCAAGGTTCCTATTGTTGACCGATTGCTATACAGCACTGGAGTTGCCACTACTAATGGTATTCGCAGTTTCTTAGAGCAACGGCAATTTGCCCAGCCTAATCGAATATATGACGAAATTGTAGAGGCTTATTTACAATCTGCTCAGCAGCCTAATGCTGAGTATGCAGCCCTATCTTTTGTGCGCGGTGACTTGTGCTTTGATTTATCCCTTTACATTCAACAGTTGACAACTCCCACCGCGATTATTTGGGGACAAAAGTCGGAATTTACCGGCCCTGAAATCGGTCGCCGCCTTGCACAGAAAAATCCCGAAGCGATTCGAGTGTTTCAACAATTGGAAGATGTCGGTTTGACACCACAGTTGGAACTGCCAGCAGTAACAATTGGATTGATTCGACGATTTTTACCTTTGCTGAATTAGTTAACCCTCTCTGAAGAAACAAGGCAGGAGGCAGAGGGCAGAAGGAAAGAGGATTTAGCTTGTTTATTTCATTCATAGCGGGTGAGCGATCGCCCGTGGATCTGCTTCTAAGAAACAGAAATGTTTCTTTACATCTATAGGGAATGCGATTGCTTTCCTAGGACGCTTTTGTCAGAGTAGGGAAACCGAATTACTGAAAGCCTTTCAGGGCTTAAATTTTCACTTTTTAACTAAAAATTTTAATTACTGTTAGAAAATAAAACCTCAAACCTTGATGAAATCAAATTCCAGAATCTGGCTTGGATTATTGTTTTCCAAGAGTGACAAAACAGGGTTAATTGTCAGTTGTAATTTTTCTCACCCTACTACGAATTATTAAGTAGCCCTCCAAGCCTCTGGTTTTGGGGGGCTATCACTAAAAAACATGAGAATGCTATTTGTCTTTTACTCTGACATCAATAACAGTTGCATTGAAGTTGTAATTGAAACCTTCTAACTCAAAAGGCATACCAATTTTCACTTTACTATTGCCTAGAACTGGGCCACTTGTAGTGACTTGGGCTTTGCCTTCTAATGTCAAAAGCATATCTGTACTAAAATTATTAGTTTTTGGATCTGGCAATTCTTTAACGGTTCCATCTGGTTGGAAAACATTGACTGTTCTTGGTAGCACTTTAATGTCTTTAATCCCAATCTGACCATAGGGTTGATTGCGGATAATTACATTGGTTTTACCGCCTTTTGCAAATCCATTGTCAAATAAGCGTTCGGGGTCACGGACATTCAAACCTCGAACTGCTAAGTCTACTTCTATGGGTACTGTTTTACTACCGACTTGAGCAATAGAACCAGTAGTGCCTGGAAAGACGAAGATGCCAATTATCACTAGCAGAATTACCAACGCAGCACCTAAATCGAGGATATTGATTTTGCCAAACAAACGACCTTTGGAATCTAAAATAGCCATAAAAACTTTTCCCAGATACAAGCAGAATAATTGATTGTAGCAACAAGGTTTATGATGGACACTGCAATTTTCCCCACCGGGTAAGAACTAAAAACAGGTGGGTGTTGCAGTCATGCGACAGTCTATCACGAGTTTGGAAATGGAAAGCAGCGGAGGCAGTGCGGTGAGGCAGGGGAAGAAAAATTCCAACTGACCCTTCGGGTGACGCTCCTGCGTCGCTAACGCAGCGCTAACGTCAGTTGTTCATGGGGGAAACCCCCATCGCTTTTAGCGTCTCCCCTTGGGAGAAGACCACACTGACTCAAAACTGATTCCTCACCCAGCACTGTTACAAGTCAGAAGGAGTAGAAGTATATTTGATAACTAACGCTTAGGAAATATACGATCGCTCCCAGCGTCGATTTTGTCTAGAAAATGCAACTTAGAAAGCCCTAAATTCGTCACACGATCTTAATGTTCTTGCGAAATTATTCTCAGACCTGAATATGATAGATCGGAAAGGCTTTCTTGCAAATTATCGTGCATGGCGACGGCGCTGGTTTTATCCGTTAATTTCGTTGGTAGTCGCTCTAAGTCTGTGCCTGACTACACCCATGCCTGGAAGGGCACTAGATTTATTACCTTTTCTGTTACAGGGAGTCCAGGTATTTCAGCTTTCTAATATCTCTCCTAGTCAGGAAGTCGATCTTGGCAAGCAGATTAATCAGGAATTGGTGAGTAGTGAAGTTCGACTAAACCGCAATCGTGAGATTAATGACTATGTAGAACAAATTGGTAGGCGTTTGGCAGCAAATAGCGATCGCCCTAACATTCCCTATACTTTTCAGGTAGTTGAGGATAACGCTATTAATGCTTTTGCTACTCTGGGTGGCTATGTTTATGTCAATACGGGTTTGCTCAAAGCCGCAGACAATGAAGCGGAACTAGCTAGTGTTATCGCCCATGAAATTGGTCATATTGGTGGGAAACACGTAATCAAACAGATGCGGCAAAAAGCGCTCCAAAGTGGTGTATTAACAGCAGCTGGCTTAGACCGAAATTCGGCGGTGAAAATTGGTGTCCAGTTAGCACGAGACTTACCTCGCAGTCGTCAAAATGAATATGATGCCGATCGAAGAGGATTGAGAACTTTGACACGCACTGGTTATTCTCAGTCTGCAATGGTTTCGTTTATGAAAAAGCTGCTTGGGAAAGGTTCTGCACCGACATTTTTGAGTTCTCACCCAGGCACAAGCGATCGCATTGCAGCTCTGCAACGTTCCATTAATACCCAACCTAGTAATGGGCGATATGGATTGGATAATAGTACTTATAAAGCTAATATCCAAGCATTACGGTAGTCTTCATGTTACTGTGCAAAGTCAAAAGTCAATAATCAAACACCATCCCATCTCCACTTATGCCCGCTGCTTTTTGCGGCGATTAGTGATTTGGGATGGTTCAACATTGATTACTGCTTCTGTTAAAGGCAGAGTACGGAGGCAGTTTTGGAAAACATTGACTTGATAAATTAAGTTATTTGTAATGTCTAATCCAGTCAACCAGCCACTGCGAGGATGGTAAGCACCAGTATCTATATCTAACCACCCCTGCCCTTGTGCGAGTTTACCAGGAGTAACACCAGGTAGAGTAAAGGTGATAGTGTGACCGATGATAATCAGCTTATCAGGAAAGTATGGTTGCTGAATGCTGTGAAATTCATCTCTGATCCAGCAAAATTGCTCGGCGGTTTGTTCTGCTAGAGGTATGTAAGGGTCAATACCAGCATGAGTTAACCAAATATCTCCCAAATCGAGATATGTAGGTAGAGCTTTGAACCAATCCAAATGTTCGTGGGGAATTGTGGCTTCTTCGTAACTAGCTATAGTTGCTTGTCCTCCACTATATAGCCATGCTTGCATGGCTGGTGTCGGGATACTGTCGCTAGTGAGAATATGTAATAACATCTGCTCATGATTTCCCAGCAGACATCCATAGTTATTTTCTTTAACAAAATTAACTACATGGGAACTGTGCGGCCCGCGATCGATTAAGTCTCCTAGAAAATAGACTCGATCGTCTGATGCCGGAGCGATCGCCTCCAACAATGTCATCAAACCTTCATAGTGGCCATGCACATCCCCAATAACAATTCGACGTTGGCTAGATTCGCTCATAGGCTCTTAGCATGAATAATTGTCCTGAATACTTCTGCTACAGTTTAAGCTGTTTGGTTTCCGCGAACAAAGGTAAAAAATTACCTGACAAATTTTGACTCAAGTTGACAGTCATTAGTCATCAACCACTACAATATTTATGCTATTAAATGCGCTTTAACTTATTAAATCTTTTCCTGCCAATCTGAAAATCGGTAAATTTCATCCACGACGTTAGCTTAGAATTTACGCAATTGCTATATTCTACTGGTAAATTAACAATGTCCGAAAATTTCTCTACCGAAATTAGCTCGCGCATCTGTAACCATATGAATGAAGATCATACAGATGCAGTAGTTCTTTATGCCAAAGCTTTTGGCGGTGTCACAAATGCAACAGCAGCCCAAATGCTGTCCATAGACTCTGAGGGTATGGATTTAACAGCACAAGTGAATGGGGAAACTATACCAGTTCGGATTCAGTTCGATCGTGTTTTAGCAGATGCGGAAGATGCTCACCAAACTCTGATTGCAATGGTGAAGCAAGCAAGAGTTCAGGCAAAGTAAAAATTACCTGAGTGAAGCTCCAATTTTTTGTTTATCTGTTGACATTCTCAAAACTTAAATTATTGGGAGTGTCAGAAAACTTTATTTAAAATTTATTGGTGATAGGTAATAAGTCATAAATTAGTAAATTTCCTATTACTCAATCAAGCTTCCTGTATATACATAAAATTCGATTTGTTGATTTATTTTTTGGAATAGGAAGAATTAGATTAACATTTAAACAGGCTGCTCGTTCTCTAGATTCTCTAGCTGGGAGTATCAGCCGATCGCAACCGATATCCCAGCTGCTTATGTTACCCCCTAAAGTTGATGTGTGGTTAGAAAAGCTTCGACTTCAGCAGCACTAGGTTGGGAAGCGATCGCTCCTGGTTTAATGGTAGTCAGCGCCCCAACAGCACTGGCATAAGTAACAATTTGTTTTGCTATTTCTGCATCTCTCAATTTTTGGATACCATGGCGATCTAACTGGTGGATGAAACCTGCAAGAAAGCTATCCCCCGCACCAGTTGTATCAACCACTGAGACGGAAAAAGACGGTAATGTACCTTCGTTCTCACCCAAGCAATAAGCGCAACCGTTTTCTCCATCTGTAATCAGCACACCCTCAACTGAATCTAGGCGATAAGTGATAGCTCCTGGATCTGTGGTATCAAATAGCCATTCAGCTTCTTCTTTAGCAAGTTTGAGAAAATCCACTCGCTTAAATGCTGCTTGAATTTTTTGCCGAGCGATGTCTTGATCGTTCCAAAAGACAGGTCGCCAATTCACATCTAACACAATCTTTAGGTCGTATTTTTCTGCTAGCTCTAGGGCGCGATTAATTGCCTGTTCGCTTTCAGGATAGGCTAATTCTAAAGTACCCAAAACCATAAAATCTGCCTCTTGAAACAGCAAATTTGGCAATTGTTTGGCTTGCATACGAGTATCGGCAAATTCAGTGGTATCATACTGACCAAATCCAGCAAAAGTGCGATCGCCTGCCAGATCCCGCGTCACATAAACTTGCCGCGTTGGTGCTGTGGGATGGCGTTGTACTCCAGTTGTATCTACACCTACTTCTTGTAAAAGCTTGACTAGACTATTTCCTGCTTCATCTTCACCAACAGCTCCGATAAATCCTGCTGGAGTTCCTAACTTCACTAAAGCACAAGCTACATTAGCTGGTGCCCCCCCTGGATAAGGAGTCCAGGACTTTACTTCTTCCAGCTTTAGCCCCAATTGATCGGCTAAACAATCAAACAAAATTTCACCGAGGCACAAAACACGGGGATTGCTCATCTCATTTTTAGATATTAGATTTTCGAGCCACTGCGTTGCTCTAGTTGAGAGAGTTAAAGCAAGTGGCGTGATTTGAAATTAGAAATTACAGTATAAAATCTACAACACTCTTTACTCATCTGTCGTCAGTCTTCACAGAATTAAATAGCAAGTTTTGCTACTCCCAAAAGGTATATGTAATCCATATCCCTATTTTTTGAATCTCAGTAATCAAGTATTATTTATTTAAAAATAAGCATTAAATATTACTAGCATTTAAATATATTGTCATTAAGCTTAATCCCCAGTGAGTTAAGCTGTTGCAAAAACGAGCTGAAATCTAAAGAAAATATTGTCAATTGCATTACTGCTAACACTTGAAACGCCTACCAACAAAAGAATCTTCTAGAATTAGAGAGAGCGATTAAGTACATATACCAAGGGAGGATAAAATAAGTCATGGCTGGTGGCGAGTCTCAGACCCCTGTTAGTCTGTCAGACAGAGAACTGCAAATTATCGACTTAGTGGCCGCTGGCTTAACTAACCAAGAAATTGCAGGAAAACTGGAAATTAGCAAACGAACAGTTGATAACCATATCAGCAATATTCTCACCAAAACTCAGACGGAAAACCGAGTGGCTCTTGTCCGCTGGGCTTTACAGTGGGGCAAAGTTTGCTTGAATGATGTCAATTGCTGTCCACTGCCCAACCAGAACGATTAGGCTATTTGCGAATAGAGATCCGAATCAATAGCGTTTGGCAGACGCTAGCGATCGCGTCTAGTATTGCGATAATTTCGTCTGGTATGCAGCCTAGCCCATTTTGACGGTTTACTAAATTCTTCTCCTCCTCACGCCTTTATCTTTGTGTGAACTGATAGCGTAAGTTCTCATTGCCGTCAAAATGAGGATGGGGGGATGGAGGGGAGATGAAGGGGATAAGGGAGATGAAGGAGATGGGGAGAAATTATTCACGAATTCTCTCTACTGCTCCCCACTCCCCTGCTCCCCACTCCCCTTAAATTGATATTTATCCAATCATCAACAAAAATTAGCAACAATCTATTGCCTCAAGCGCTACATTTGTAAGAAATCTATGTTGCTCCATCGACTTGGGGAGCAGTGTTCTTATGAATACTTCTGCTTCTGTTCAAGGTGGCTCGTCTATTTTTGACTTTTTTAATTTTGAATTGACGACACCTCAACCCACGCAAGATGCCGATTTATTGAGGAATCTATCGTTTATTCCAGGGTTGAAAGAAATTATCATGCTGCGGCAGGTTCACGCCCTAGAACACGCTACTGTTTGGGTTTTGAGTGAATCAAAAAACGCTCATACTCTTACACGACCCACCAGCATTCAAGTAGATAACGAACTACTAGGTGGACTGTCTACAGAACAGGGGTTCTACCTCTATGGTGAAGTAAACATCAGTGATTTGCGACGTGCAGTCACGCTAGGTCTACATCGCCTCACCAGTGGCGAATGGGATTTAGCTGTACATCCTCGTTGCGGCACAAATTTATCAGTGGCAATGCTATTGACCGCTGGACTAGCTATGGGCGTGTATTTTTTACTACCATTGCGACCTATTGAGCAATTGATAGGTTTGGGAGTAGCAGCTACGACAGCCGCTGAAATCTCACCTGATTTAGGCTCTATGGCACAGCGATACTTAACAACTGCTATTCCCTTTAATCTAGCAATTGAAAATATTACCCGTACACATGATGTTTGGGGGCGTGAAGCACATTTTGTAAAGGTAAACTGGCAAGAGTGAAAAGAAGAAGACACGGGGACACAGGGACACGGGGAATTGACGATCGCAAACACTCTCCGCGTCCCAGCTTCTCCCTGTCTTTGCGTCTTCCTCATGCCCCTATCTCCCCTTAATAACTTTGTATAATGAGAAAACTTTACTTCTTAGTCCCTGGAACCGATGGTAAATTTGCTTGTGGTGGTCTTTGGGCAGAGTTAAAAACAATGCATCTCGCTCAGCAGATTTGTAGTGCTGATGTTGTAACTTATCGTCAACGCGAAACAGGCAAGTTATTCATAGACGATCTGCTCCAAGAAAACAATTTAGATGATGTAATTTTTGTGATTAGCTGGGGATTTGATATAGCTAAACTTGTTACCAAGCTAAAATCCTACAACGTCGTTTATCATGCCCACAGTGCGGGTTACAAATTCCAACTGCCTGCAAGTATCCCAATCATCACTGTTAGCCGAAATACAATGGGATATTGGGGACAAAAATCTCCTAATTGTCTGATTTATTATTTGCCTAATCAAATTAGTAACGAATTTCAAAATTTGCATCTTGAGCGAGATATTGATATTTTAGTTCAAGCTCGCAAGTCTTCTGAGTATTTACTTAAAGAATTAATTCCAGTATTGCAGCAGCAATGTCAAGTATATGTCGTTGATTCCTATGTAGAAGATTTACCCGGACTATTTAATCGGGCTAAGATTTACCTTTATGATTCTGCCGAGTATTGGGCACAACGAGGTGTGAGTGAAGGGTTTGGGCTGCAACCGATGGAAGCTCTTGCTTGTGGTTGTCAGGTCTTCTCTAGTATCAACGGTGGACTCTCGGATTACTTAGATCCGGGATTTAATTCCTACAAAATTGCTGGATATTCAAAAGAATATGATGTGCAACGTATCCTGAAAGTACTTAAATCTTCAGTATGCCTAACTTTACCCGAACAGTTTTTTGCAGAGCATCGGACTGAGAATATTATTCGGCGATTTCAAGTGATTATAGATGAATTAAACGATTTTTTCGATCGTAAAGCACATCACGAACCTAATATCAAAAGTTTGTCAAGAGGGCATCTGACAAAATTACTCACCCAACAGCTATACAGTAAGTTGAGGAAGAAATATTTTCAAGGCTTGTCACGGTAAGTTACCCAACTAAGTGAGAAAAAAATAGTTAGGCTCTCAAAATCAACTCTAACTGCTGGTTTTGTTTGCCAATAATACCAAACTGAGAAAGGATGTATTTCACCAAACAAAACAAGGTACAGAATTAGAAAGTGCCTGTATCAAGTAAAGGCGTATTACAATACATCCTTACGAATTAGTATTTGCTGCGGATAACATAGAATTGCACTTGCAAGCCTCATTTAGAGGTTTAATTATGAAATACCCAGTTCTAGCTTTATTTGTTGTGATTAGTGCGATCGCTCTGCCTCATCCTGCTGATGCTAGCGAAGAGGAGGTTCCTCCTGTCATCACCTATGGCGCTCAGGCTGCTGCTTTGGTCACTAAACCAATTACCATTAATAATGGTGCAGGTAATACCCTCGACCGAACTAGCAATTTAAGACAAATCGCTGGCTCAATTGCGTCAGCACGCCAAGGAGAATGCAAAAAGATTACTCCTCGAGATTTGATTAACGATCCGTCTGCAATCTTTAAGCAATGCCAAAAGCCAACAAATAACCAAATTTCTCAAAGTAACGCCGAACCCATTGAGTATTTCAAAGTTCCTCGACTCGATTCTGGTATTAGTGTGACAGTCACTAAATTTTAATACACGAAATCTCTTTTTAGCTACCCTAAAAAAATGAGTAAGTTTCAAATCAATATCGATTTCAGCAATGTAGACTTCACCTCTCTGGAAACAGATGACGATTTCACAAGAGAGGCAAAAATATTACTCCCTCAAGCACTGGTAAAACTAGGCGAAACCGTAGGTGAAAAGACTTGGGAGGAACTAAATAAAACCAAGGGAGCAGGAACTAAACAAAAATCTTCTCAAAGTGAAAAACGCAAGTTTATTCAAGAAACAGGAAAAAACTATCAGCGCCATGCCAGTAATCGAGAAAGGCAAGAATTGGAAGAGTATATAGTAGAGCAATTACGTATTCACAAGCAATAGGCTACCTAATACCATTTTAGATTTTGCGGAAAGTTGTCATAGCTAAGCGTTAGCGAGTCCTCGCTCAAGGGGAGCCACTGCGGTGAGGCAGTCCGGTCTTGGTGGTTCCCCTAAAGAGGAACTGCCATTAGGTGGCGTGCGATGCTAAAAGCAACCGAGCGTCACCAGCGTCGGAGGGTTTCCCTCCGTAGCATAACTTTTCAAGAGGGATTTTTAGATTTAAGTTAGAACTTACGCACCAGAAACGTAAAACACGTAGACACGAAGCAGTTTTTCGTTCGCTGAAAGTGTTCTGTTCCTACAGGGTAGGGTAGGAATAATAGTTTGAGAAAGTTTTTGCGTAAGTCCTGTTAGATTTTGATAATGGGTTTATGGTTTATGCTCTGCTCTTTGTAAGCGGAACAAATGGACTGCTTTGTCAATCTAAAATTTCTAAGCTACAATCTAAAATTCAAAATTGATATATGAAAGCTTTGGTCTCCTGTCTGATTCTGCTGGGATTTGGTGCTAGCTTAATGGCTGACAGTCCCAGCACTGCCAATAGCAATAGTCTTATTGTTGCAGAAACTGCTAGTAGTGAAAATTTCATCGCTAGAGGTACTGAACCTTTTTGGAGCATTACCATCAGCAAACAAGGAATTGTTTACTCTACGCCAGATGTTAAAAAGCAAACTTTTCCTTATGTCACACCCCTAAAAGCACAGGGACGACCCGCGGACTTGGTAAGAGTTTACAGACTCAGGGGTAGAGGCAATAATACATTAATTCTCAAAAAAGTCAGTGTTTGCAGTGATGGGATGTCAGACAAAAATTATCCTTACTCGGCTATTTTCATTCGGGATAATATGGTGTTGGAAGGTTGTGCCGAGCAACAATGATGCCTTGGCTGTGGGCAATCAGATTTTCAAGCCAAAATAAGTTAATCAACATCCTCTTACTTAACTCACTAAGTCATATTGTTACTTACAATGTTCTTAAATTTTGAACTGTAAATTATTAATAGAGGCTTTTCTCAGGATATAAGAGCTTCATGTGCTTTTGCCGTAGTGCTAATTCTTCCTGTTGTAGCTGCTCTAACTGCTCTACTATTTCTTCTTTTACCCCTAAAATAAAGGCCATTTTCCGAATTTTTGCTTTTTCCTTTTCATGATATTCTCTATCCGCAGCACACGCCAAAATTGCAGTGAGAAGTATATCTTTCTGTGCTATGGATACTTGAGGAGAGCGAGCAATGACTTCTTCTATAGCTTCATCCGCTTCATATGTTTTTAGCTCTTCAATCACCCAGTCTTCTACTCCCCAAGATGCACAGAATCCAATACCCCAATCCTTTTCTTCTGGTAAGAGAACTCCATCTGCTTTAGCACAACACAAAACTGATTTCATATAAATGCAACTATCCTCATTTGTAGGGATCTGGTTAAAACCAAAGAACCAATTAAATATCCACGATTGACCCAGTTTTTTGATGTCAGACATAAGTTTTCTTGTTTACAACGCTAATACCTTCTCAGTGTCGTAGCAAGAATGCAAGGACAATTAAGACAGTTAAGACAGTATTAATAAAACTTGAATTTTGTTTATAGCTGATGATATTTGCGTCCATGTCGCTGCTCAAATGGCAAGTCACACTCTACGTATCTTCCTCTGTCAAGTTTTGGTATTGATGTGTTTACTTTTGAACAACATCCTCTGCCTTATCTCACATAAAATGTATATTAATAAATTTTATAATGCACGGTCTAAAACCTAAAATATAAGCAGTTATCTTGCTCCATTCCTTCAAGCTGATGAATAATAAGATTAAGCCAGATTGGGCTGGTGAAAGCATTCTCTCCAATTTCGTTAATCTGCTTATCCAGACCAAACCTGTGTACGAGTTGATGAAAAACCAAGCGAGGCAAGTACTCATCAAAACGGCTGAGAAGAAAGGTATTCCTTGGCGGAAAAACTATGAGGCATTGCAAGTATCAGGAGCAAAACAACTTCTGGCTGAAGTTACTAATTCCCAGATTGTTTATCCGGATTACTACAAAGTACCCTTCCATGCATACTCCGAAGGCAACCTCTGCTGGCAAGCTGCTTTTGAAACAGAGTCAGCTACCTATGCAATGGCATTGCGTGTCTGGTCTAAAGAAGACCTGACTTGGGAAGATGCTCACGCACGCTTAAGAGGTAGCTTTTATGAGGTTCTGGCGACTTATGGGCCTCAGCACGTTAGAGACATCTTAGATATTGGTTGCTCAGTTGGTGTCTCTACTTTGGCGCTACACCGCTACTACCTGCAAAAGCAAGGACATCCAATTCGCACCGTTGGTCTGGATTTGTCACCTTATATGCTGGCGGTTGCTCAAACTAGGGATGTTAACAATGAGATATCCCAGTGGCTCCATGCTAAAGCAGAAGACACTGGGCTACCAGATAATTCTTTTGACTTGGTGACTCTCCAGTATGTCGCTCACGAACTTCCAGGCTATGCCAGCAAAGAGATTTTCGCTGAAGCCAAAAGACTGCTGCGGCCAGGTGGGTTTATAGCACTAGTAGACAACGATCCGCGATCGCCTGTCATGCAAAATCTACCAGCCGTTCTCTCGATTTTAAGAAAAAGTACCGAACCTTGGAGCGATGACTATTACACATTTGATATCGAAGCAACATTGCAGGCAGTAGGTTTTTGCGAACCGATTACAGTTGCCAGCAACCCCCGTCACCGCACCATTGTTAGTAGAAAGCCCGAATAATATCCCATTGCGATTGTTGACTGATAAAGGATGATTGTTGTACGGGTGCTGCGACCTTGCGCCCGTAAAGACTGATGACTATCAACTATTTCAAGCGGGATAAGTTGTGTTTAAAATTTATGGTTCTTGATTCAGTAAATATCTGAATAAGTTTTACTATTACTAATGTCTTTATTAAAGTAGTAGCAAAAGTTTCAAAATCAATGTATAACTAAGCTCTTTTTTATATTTATGGTCTCTATCTAACGAGCAGTATATTTTGTTTAGTATTATTTTTATCAATTAATAGTTGTTAAAAAATTTGAAAAAAAATCAGACAAATTTCTCAAATAATTATCGCTGATTGGAGAAAATTGAGTTAACC
The DNA here is from genome assembly GCF_034531165.2 of Dendronalium sp. ChiSLP03b. Lineage (NCBI taxonomy): Bacteria > Bacillati > Cyanobacteriota > Cyanophyceae > Nostocales > Nostocaceae > Dendronalium > Dendronalium sp. ChiSLP03b. Next base: position 51,202 of record NZ_JAVRBR020000016.1, read on the forward strand.
TTGGAACTTAGCGATTATAAAGCACACATGTTGTTACTGGGTGGCAACATTAGAGATTCATTTCGATCTCTATGTAATCAAACCAGCAAGTAAAATGATTATCATACAATATGCAAGAAGGAAGCTTTATTTGGGGTCATCTAGAAAAACAGCATCGCGCAGTTGACAAATGGATTGATTGGGTATGGCTAGTAGTGCTGCTGGTGGCAGCAGTGTTACTATTTAGCATCAATCTGGGAAGTTTACCGCTGCGAGATTGGGATGAAGGTACTGTGGCACATGTTGCCAGAGAAATTTGGAATGCCCCAGCAGGTTCATTGCGTTGGCTTTTCCCAACGTTAGGCGGAGAACCGTATCATAATAAGCCACCCCTGATGCATTTGCTAATTGCTTGGGCTTATTCTCTAGGAGGTGTAAATGAGTGGACAACACGCTTACCTGGAGCAATTTTAACAGCCTTTTCTGTACCTTTGCTTTATAGCATTGGTCGAGAGATATTTCGCCAACGTTGGGCGGCAGTTTATAGCGCCTTAATTTACCTGACAACATTGCCTGTGGTGCGTCATGGCAGGTTGGCAATGTTAGATGGGGCAGTGGTAAGTTTTTTGATGGTGATGATGTTGTGCGTTTTGCGATCGCGCCGCGATTTACGTTATTGCCTAGGTATTGGCATTGGTTTTGGGTTGATTTGTTTGACTCAAGGCGTGTTAGGTGTATTGCTAGGTGCGATCGCGATCGTATTTCTGTTTTGGGATACACCAAGATTACTTACCAGTTACTATTTGTGGGCTGCAATCTTCATTGGTATTTTGCCTGCGGCTTGTTGGTATGGCGTGCAACTAATGCACTATGGTTACAGTTTTATCGAGACGGGTCTTCTCGATCCATCTCTCAACCGAATTGGAACAGTTGTTGAAGGAGATTCGGAACCGCCTTGGTACTACGCCATCGAAATTTTCAAGTGGACATGGCCTTGGTTAGTATTTTTGCCCCAAAGTGGGCGCATGGTTTGGGAAAATCGCAATCTTAGCTGGGCAAAACTTGTACTGGTGTGGAGTGGTGTATATCTGGTGCTAATTTCCCTGATGGGTACTAAACTTCCCTGGTACGTATTCCCGATTTACCCTAGTTTAGCTTTAGGCCTTGGTGCCCAGTTGGCTGAGACAGAAAATTTACCTTTAATTTCATCTTATCCTCGTGCTTGGGTAGCTGGTTTTTCTGTTCTTGCTTTGGTGGCTTCTGGTAGTAGCATTTACTTTAGTTGGGGAACTACACCAAAAACTGACTTACAGTTGATTTTTGCGGCAGTAGCTGTGACTATGACTTTGGCGGCTATTTTGGCAGAAAGAGGCGACGGGCAATTTCTGAAGGTTTTGTTTTGGGGAAGTTATATTTCGCTGATGCTATTGATGAAATCCAACTACTGGGTTTGGGAATTATGGCAAGCTTATCCAGTCAAACCAGTGGCAGCTATGATAGCCCAGGTAAATCCAGCGGTGAAGAAGATTTATACATCTTTTCCCTATCATCGTCCGTCGCTGGATTTTTATAGCGATCGCACCATCATTCCTGCTTCTATTGGCGAACTGCAATATTATTGGCACTACAACGGCCAGCCTTACTTTCTATTGAATGCATCTGCTTTCAACAATCTCAAACTCGAATCAGTAAAGCTGGTTGGTCAAGCTGATGGTTGGCAACTGATTACAAAAGATACTAATCGGTTGTAGAAAGTGAGGACTGGGTGCGAGGATTTAGGGGTGTAGCGTGAAACCAATAACTCAATTGAATATATACGTAAAAGCACTTGAGAATTTTGCTTGCTCAAGTGCCACTGCGTATAACTCTATACCAACTCACTTGTTTGATGCAACATTTGAAATCTGCAAGACAATCTTGGTAAGAAGCATTGCAAGAATAATTTGTAACAAACATTGGGTGAAATGGTATCACTCCTTGCATTATTAAGAATATCTCTTTTAGAATAAAATTGAGCAGCTGATGAGTGACAGTTTATGAAGTGACACTAGTTAAAAAAGATTCATGGGTAATAGTCTCAAATGAGACATAAGAATGCGGAAATATTTGAAAATATGGTATAAAAAGTTTCTCTAGATGCAAGTTTGATTTTAACTGAGCAAGGATTTTGGATGCGTTCGTCGTACTCCTTCTTCTAACGGAGACGCTAACGCGAACAAAGAAGCAAGCTACGCGTAGCGTCTCGTTCGGTGAAGCCGTTCCCGTTCGCGCCAGTGTCTCGTTCGCGCAGCGTCTCCGACAGGAGAAGAGAAGGGTAGAGAAGACGTTGCCGTGCAGCGTCGACTATAGGAGAAGGCATCGCTGTTTTAGTTCGCTAAATCTGCAATGGGAGCGAGTGTAGGACAAGAATCTAGCCCCGAAGATGTATACTTGCTCCATCTTAGGGGGGTTAGTAAGTTTTTTGATAGAGCATACAATCTTTGATATTGAGCTTTCTTTTGTTATGGCGATCGCTTCTCGAATGGCATCAGTGAGAGCGATTGCTTCTTTTTTGGGAGACTCTATCGCTGTTTTGGCAACAAGTTTTAAAACAAGAGCGAAGAATTTTAAGAAGAAACGGCTGATGTTTGCAATGTTTTTAGCGATCGCATTTCCATTTCCCTTCTAAGACCAAATCCGACCGCGACGAAATGGTTTTTCTGGTTCGGTTTTGTTAGCTTGAGCTTTCAGCATTTCCTGCCACCAAAATCCATAGTCTTCAAGACCAGTTGCCAAGAGATATTTGTCAATCTCTTTTGCTTTTAAATCTAAGTTTTTAGGTTTATATATTTTGCACTCTTTTTTAAAATTGGTATAAACTTTGATGACAAAGTTTTTTAAGCTGTTCCAGACAATATTAGGAGTTTGAAAGCGTAACCAGTTGCAGACATTACATCTGTAATATTGCTTTATAACGAAAATGTCAGGCGATCGCAGATTCTTGCAGGAACGGCGCGATCGCCTTTATTATGTCTTTAATATACTATTATCGTGTTGATGTGTCAACACACCAATATTAAATTAATTAACAGAATATTTGTAAACTTTCAAAGCAGTTTTAATCAAAGGCGTGCAAGACTAGCACCTAATTTAGATGCGCTAGACACTGCAACCTTAGAAATGCGATCGCGGCAGTTAATTTGTGTTAATTGCTAACTGTCAAGTAGATCGGCGCAAATAAATATAATATGTTCTGTCATTGCGAGGAACGAAGCAATCCCAGTCATTGCGAGTGCAACAACGAAGCAATTGCAATGACATTGTGTAATTAATTCTGTCCGATTACTTATCAGTGCGTTGCGTTATGGCGTAGAGTAATGCTACTTGCGACATTGACTTCTCTACAAAGTTAAGTGCTATTGATATTATGCAATCATCGATAGCAATAAAAACGCAACCTAGAACATCTTGCAACTGAAGCAAAGATATCTACAATGCTTGCGACTTAGATAAGTAGCGCATCACTTGCACTGCAAAATACAATAATGTACCGTAAAATATTACCGGAGAAAGCCATTTTAGCCATTGCAGGTGTAATCCTAGATGAGAGAACCCCAGCAGCAAAGCATCATCTAACAAACTCAGCAGCAAGGGTAATAACTGTTTAGGAAAATTCTGAATTGGGTTTCTTGGGTTACTATTCATAACCTCAAGTTACTAAATTTATCTGTAAAACATTCACATTCTTGAGGCATAACCTAAAGCAATCTTTGGGTAGTATTTATTGTGATTTTCGTTCGCAATCAGCGCTTCAACTGCTTAGCACAACGATTAGAGGCAGTAACTACAAAATTTTATTTACAGTTGTCTACTTATAATGGATGATTTTCAAATTTGAATTGATGAAAATTGACAATTATTGATTATTTCATGAGTAAAATAAATTAAAACTTAACAGAACCGTCAGAAGCTAAACATGACAACTATCCAAACAACCTTGGTTCTTGCAATGACGGCTGATGGAAAAATTAGCGCCGTAGACCCTAAAGCACCTCGTGATTCCGATCCAGTCGATCAAGCACACTTGGAATATCAAGCATCTTTAGCCGATCTCATCCTAGTGGGAGCGGGGACAATGCGAGCCGAAGGACAAACCTTTACAATTCGCAATCCCGAACTACTAGCAGCGCGTCAAATTCGAGGTCAGTCTCCCCAGCCGATTACTTGTGTGGTGACGCGATCGCTCGATCTAAGTCCAGACTGGGCTTTTTTCAGCCAAGACGTTGAGCGATGGATCTTTACAACAAAGGCAGGTTTGGAGGGCAATTCTAATAAAGCAAGCTTAGATAAGGTAGCTGGTTTAATTGAATTAGGAGATCGAGAACTAGACTGGAATCGAGCTTATGCTTTAATGGCAGAACGAAATATCCAGAAAGTCGTGGCATTAGGAGGTGGTTCTTTGACAGCCACTCTCGTGGAAGCAGGGCGAATTGACGATTGGTGGTTGACCATTTGGCCTGTTATTTATGGAGGAAAGGACGCACCTACCCCAGTCGAAGGAGAAGGTTTTATTCCTCATGCAGCTCCTCACCTGCAACTCATTGAAACTCGGCAAGTAGGCAGTGAGTTATTTTTGCACTATCAGACAATCAAGTAAAAAAGTGATATAAAAGCGATCGCCTGAATGAACAAGCGATCGCTTTTATATCAAGATTTATCTATGCCACACATAGACTAAAAAGCCATCTTACTATCTTGACTAATAACTCTGATATACAGATTTCTTATTAGAAAATACGGAAAATTATATTCAGCAAATCTGTACAAGACAAAAAAGTAAGCTAAAACACATTTAGATTTTCATCTTAAAATTTCATCAAACTCTTGAAGGATAGGCATTTTGTTTACCCAGTTAATACAAGTTAAATTTAAAACAAACAAGTTATTAACTATATTTGTTGTGTGATGTTAAAATATGGTTATTAGCAGGTCATTATCATTAATTGTATGTTCAGTAAGGCATAAAATTAGGAAAGCCTATGCGAACCAGCAAGAAAATCGAGGCAGAAATCCGGGAAAAATTTGGTTTTTTCCCACCTTTCTTTAAGCTAGCAGAACACAATACACAGGTATTAGAAAACCTATGGCAACAAACACTTTCTGCCTATATCAATAATCCTATATCAGCGCTGTTCAAAGAAAAGCTTTTCGCATACCTTTCGCGTTACTGTTCTGTTCCTTACTGTTTGATTTGCCACAGTTGCGCTTTACGCACTCTGGGGTTGAAGACACAAGAGGTATTAGAGCTACTGGAATCACCGCCCCCAACAGAAAAGGAAATTGCAGCACATCTCTATACACTTGTACGTTCAGATAGCGAGCAGATAATTTTATCAGATTTAAATCCGGCAATCGAAAAGAGTCTATTTTATTGTTCAATATTTATCTTCTTGGAACGAGAGCAATCTGAGTATTGTCGAACTGAGTTGCGCCGCTTGCTCGGACCTATGAATTACCAGCACTTAGTGACATTTTTAGCTTATATTAAGACCTGTCATGTATGGATGGAAGCTCACCCTGAAATCAATTATGAACCAGACAACCGAGTTGTTGAGCAACTAAGTAGTTTACTTGAAGAAACACCAAAGTTAGCTGATTTTTTCTGCAACTACATCGAGAAAGTCAGGCGCGAACAACAGATATGGGCAGAACAGGCAATCCAACTTGCTCAGCGCCAGCGGCATCAGCAGGCAATACGAAAAGCTTGCGATGATTTAGAAAGACAGGTTGAGGAAGCAACTGCCAAACTATCAGTATCTAGTATGCTTCTAAAACAGGAAATTGGCGATCGCTTACAGGCAGAGGCGCAATTACTCCATATTACCGATCGTGATGCATTGACAGGTCTACCAAACCGTACTCTATTCATGAAGCGGCTAGGACAGACAATTGAGCGTACCAAAAAGTCTAAGGATTTATTTGCCGTCCTCTTTTTAGATTTAGATCGCTTCAAAGTAGTGAATGATAGTCTTGGGCATACCAGCGGAGATCGACTATTAATCGCGTTTGCTCAGCGACTAAAAAGTTGCTTACAGTCTGGAGATACATTGGCGCGTCTAGGAGGAGATGAGTTTGCCATCTTATTAGAGGAAATTCAGGAAATCAACGATGCCATCCAAATTGCCGAGCAGCTCCAACAGGAATTAACTATACCTTTTTATCTGAATAGACATGAGGTATTCACTACCGTCAGCATTGGCATTGCTCTGAGTACAACAGGCTATGACCAACCAGAGAATCTTCTACGCGATGCTGATATTGCAATGTATCGTGCCAAAGCTTTGGGTAAAGCGCGTTACAAGATATTTGACACGGTTATGTACAGCGAAACCACAAAGCTTTTGCAATTAGAAATAGACTTGCGGCGTGCTGTTGAACGCCAAGAATTTCTCATTCACTATCAGCCGATTGTTTCTTTGAAAACTGACAAAATTATCGGTTTTGAGGCTCTTGTGCGCTGGCAGCATCCCGAACAGGGTCTTGTGTTCCCCACAGAGTTTATTCCAGTGGCAGAAGAAACTGGACTGATTGTACCCATAGGCTATTGGGTACTTCGAGAGGCTTGTCGGCAACTACACGAATGGCAGCAGCAATTTTTGGAAAACAAACTAATAATTAGCGTTAATCTTTCTAGCAAACACCTTTTACAATCTCATCTCAGCGAACAAATCCGCCAAATCTTACGGGAAAATAGCTTAGAACCACACAATTTAAAACTGGAGATTACTGAAAGTGTGCTTATGGAAAACACTCAATCTGTAAGAACCAAGCTTTTGCAACTGAGAGAACTAGGTATTGAATTATATCTAGACGACTTTGGTACTGGCTATTCATCATTAAGTTATCTACACTGTTTTCCAATTAATGTATTAAAAATTGACCGCTCCTTTGTCAACCGGATGGATATCAATGGTGAGAGCGCAGAGATTGTAAGAACGATTATTGCATTAGCCCACAATCTGGGCATAGATGTTACAGCCGAAGGAATAGAAACGGTAGAGCAACTCAAGCAACTTAGGATACTGCAATGCAAACATGGGCAAGGAAACTTCTTTTCCAAGCCAGTACCAGCATCAGCAGCAAGAGCTTTGATTGCAAAACAGCTGGACTTATACCAATTCGTAATTCATAATTAATAAACTCAGATTTCTTCTGGATTCCCAGCTTTGAATCTGTTGCTTTGTTTTGGAGAATTAATATTAGTCTCTTCTCCCAAATGTTTCAATTGAAGTGAACCTGAATGTTTGCAAGCAGGATGAGGAAGCGGGAACAAGGGGGACACGGAGACACAAAGAATTCTTTCTTTGCGTCACCCTTAGGATTCACCAGTCGCCCCATTTGCGCGTCTTCCTCTTTCTCCTGCTACCTTGCCAGATACTACAGTTCTACATCGGGAGGATGCAGTACTCCATCAATTACATGAATCACTCCATTACTAGCTTTGATATCTGGTGTGGTCACTCTTGCTCTATTCACCGTTATATGGTCTTTCTCAGCCTTAACCTCAACTGGGCTACCTTCAAGTGTCTTAAACGCAGCAGAATTGATACTTTTGGAATCAATTGCGCCAGAAACAACATGGTAGGTCAAAATCTTTTGCAGAAGTGCCTTGTTTTCTGGTTTCAGCAGTTTTGCCAAAGTGCCTTTTGGTAGAGCAGCAAATGCATCATTCGTGGGCGCAAACACCGTAAACGGGCCTTTGCCAGACAGCGTTTCTACAAGTCCCGCTGCCTTCAAAGCTTTTACCAGGGTACTCAAAGATTTGTTGCCACTGGCAATATCGACAATTGTGCCTGTACTTTTTGCTTGAGTAACTAATACACTAGACTGAGGCGAGAAATTAGGGTGAAATTGAGCCAAAGTTGGAAGGCTGATTAAAAGACTAGCTACAACTGCAATGGCAAGTATTTTAATCAAGCTTCGAGATTTTTGCGTATTCATGAGTGTACATTCCAGATTTTGTCAAAGTGTGGTTACTTTTGTTGCAGTATCTCGATCGCAGTCTTTGCGATCGAATTTCAAGAACTGCTTTCCGTGTTTGCACAGCTTTAGCCTGGATTGCTTTCGATATTTGACAAGTAACTGTTAATTACTAACAGTCACAAATGACTTAAAACTCTGATGGGGAAGGCAATACACTACCTTACAAACCCATCCTTTTTACAAAACATCTGCCGCGTATACAGATAGTAAGCTCTTTATCGTATCTTCACCCAGACTTTAAATATATGATAGTTGCAGATATTAAAAATTGCGACCTTTTTTTAAATATTATCAATAAGACTAGTAGTCAACTAAATTAATGGTTGCAATCTTGACAGTCAACCAATTTTTAAGTATAAATGTACTATAAGATTTTATTGGATCGAGATTTAACACTCCCGCGTTAGCCAACAGGAGAGCAAAATTAATGAAGCTATCTAAGGTAGACTTGAGCAGTTTATTAGCGATCGCTCACTCTGACGGATATTTGCAGTTATTGCTCGACCGAGGTGACGAGCTGGAGTTTTTAGAAATTCCTGCACCAATACAAGCTTACGAAGGATTGCAAGAACTGAACGAGATTATTGCTGAAACTCATGCACTTGCTTTTGAAGAAGAACCAATCGCTATGTTACCAGTTAGCTCAACAATGGCGGCGGCTGTAGGCTACGATCGCGACGAATGCATTTTGCAAGTTGAGTTTCAAAATGGAGCAATCTATCAGTATTCAGGTGTAGAGCCAGAAACTTGGGAAGATTTACATGCAACAGACTCAATTGGTAAGTTTTTCAATGACGAGATTAAGGGTAGATATGAGTGCGATCGCATAGATAATACTGATGGCTATTGCTACTAATTTAATGTGAGTTCGATTTGCGCTAGTAGCGACTGTCTTAAAAGTCAAGCGATCGTAAAAAAAACCAGGACTGAGAAAATTGACGCAACTGGGGAACGCTGCGCTAGATTCATGTTATTAATAAGTCAATTTAGTCAAACTATAAAAATCAAATTTTCTCAGTATTTCTAGAAATGTGAATACCGCAGGAACATGAAGACCGTTGGATATAACTGCAACTGCCATCACTCTCTCTAGTGGTATTGGTAAACTGTATGCTTGCACTCCTTGGGGAATTGGCGCAGCTGCTAGACGAGGGAGAATAGCTGCTCTCAGTCCTTGATTGACCATGCTAACAATCGTGGAATCTTCTTGAATATCGCCAATGGTATTTATAAAAGGTGCTAGATTCTTGATATGGTTGTGGAGAGATTTTCCACAGGGTAGACAGGAAAGCAACACTGGTGAATATGGAGCTATGTCTTCCCAAGTAATTTGTGGACTGCTAATTTTGGCTTTTGGTGGTAGTAAAGCAACATACTCATCCCGAAGAATTTCCCAAGCTTCAAATTCATTGCTAGTGGGTAGATAGGTAATACCAATATCGGCGCGTCCTTCACGCAAAGACTGTTCGACATCAAGATAGGCAGGGCGTTCTATGATTGTTACAGCAACTTCTGGGAATTTATCGTGAAACTTAGCGATCGCTTTTGGTAGTAAGTGAGTAGCAACGCTCCGAAAAGCCGCAATCCGCACATGACCGCCGTGTAAACCTTTATGTAGGTTTGCTTCTCTTTGGATCATCTCTAGATTTTGCAATGCCTGACGAGCATGGTATAAAATACGCTCTCCTGCTGGTGTTAGTACAGCACCATGACGACCTCTGGCAAATAAAGGCACACCCAGCTCTTCTTCTAAAGTAGCAATAGCATGACTCACTGCTGGTTGGGTAAGCTGCAATTCTAAGGCTGCCTCACTAAAGTTACCACGCTCTGCTATTGCAACTATGGCGCGAAGTTGAGAGAGTTTCATGGGTAATCAAGGTTATATAAAGCTTGACTTAACGTTGGCATAAACATTATATCAGCCATTCTTTTTATTTATAAATGCCATTTATAGAAAACATGCAAATTATGATTTGATTACTAATTGAAGCATTGCTAAAGTTTGATTTATAGAGCTAATTTCAGGAATAATTCTATGAAAGATAACGTTAGATGCCTAAACTCAGAAAAAATAGAAATGAATTGTAATGCTCTAAATAAGAAAGATTTTAAATTCAGCACTCACTTACAAGTTTGGGAATTTTTGTATGGTATCTGGCAAAAATTTGTCAAAAATTTATTAGCAGATCCTAACGAGTTACAAGTTTTCCAAAAAGTAGATCGCCATGGCAATATCTATTGGAATGCTTACGACCCCGCAACGGGAAAATCTTTTTCGTCAGGCTCAGAAGCTGACGTATGTCTGTGGATTGAACAGCTTTATCGATACTAGAAAATGACACAACTAACTTTAGTGATTGGCAATAAGAATTATTCATCCTGGTCGCTTCGTCCTTGGTTGGCTATGAAACAATTCGGTTTGCAATTCCAGGAAATCCACATTCCTTTATACACTCCAGATTATTCACCAAAAATTCGGCAATATTCTCCATCAGGAAAAGTACCTGTGCTATTGCACGAAACTCAAACTGTGTGGGATTCCCTAGCTATTTGTGAATACCTCGCTGAAACATTTCCGACTCTGCACTGGTGGCCAGAGGATAAACCTGCAAGGGCATTCGCTCGTTCTATCAGTGCGGAAATGCACTCAGGTTTTCAAAATCTGCGTCAGAATATGCCAATGAACTGCCGTACTAAATACCCTGGCAAAGGTTTAGCATCTGGCGTACAACAAGACATTGACCGCATCACTGCTATCTGGCAAGAATCACGCCAAAATTTTGGATTAGGTGGCAATTTGTTGTTTGGCAATTTCACTATTGCTGATGCGTTCTTTGCACCTGTTGTTATACGTTTTAGAGCCTACGATGTACAGTTAGATGCTGTTTCCAGGGATTATGTCGAAACAGTTTTAGCACTACCAGCTATGCAAGAGTGGATAAAAGCAGCGCAGAACGAGACAGAAATTCTTTCTCAATACTAGTTTTAGCTATTATTCAATAGCCCCTCAACCGAGGAATTAGCAGTATAACAAGTTAATCAAAATTTAGTTTCATCTTCCAAGAAATACCACCAACTCGGTTGATTGTCTCACTCCCCGCGACTACTTCAAAACCCATTCCTTTATATAAACTCAAAGCTGGATTTGTGCTTCTGATACTAAGTGATATTGATGGATAAGCGGATTTGGCAGTTGATAACAGATGAGTAAGTAACTGCGTTCCTATGCCTTGATTTCTATATTCTGGTAGAATTGCGATCGCTAATTCTGGAGTGCGATCGTTAATGTAACCATATCCTTTATTGTCCCCTGTCAGTAAACGCAGCCAAGCTGCTCCTATTGGCTGATTGCTACTTACTAAAGTGGCGACAAAACCTAAGTCATCTTTAAGTCCCCAATTTTTGACATACTTTGACAAATCGGAATGATTCATCGCATCCTGAATTGTAAGTTCACCTTCTTCTGACATGTGCGCCGCTTCGTAAAGCATTTGCCAGAGAAAAGGTTCATCTTCCTGTGTGAGTGGACGAATTGAGTAATCCATTTAAGGCAATTTATACCAATCCTCTAAATTATTTACCCTGCTTCCCCTGCTAGCCTTCTGTAGCAATTTCAAGGAGAAACGGTATTACTCAGTGGAGTCGGTAAACCGTCAAGACTGACGAGGTTTTTCTGTTGTTGATAATCTCGAACTCCTTGTTCCCCTTTGTTCTTTGCCCAATTTACTATAGTCTGGCGTTGACCTTGATATTTATATAGTGGTACGCCATAACCACAAGAAGTTTGCACTTTCTCGATATCAGCAACAATAATTTGACGAGTTCCAGGAATCTGGGAAAATAGAGAGTACAGAGAGTTCCATTCAGGGGAACTTGGTAAAATTGTGTGTCCTTGACCGTAGAGACGCAGAATGCATGGAGGTTCCTCAAAAGCGCAAAACATCAAGGTGATTCGTCCATTTTCTTGAAGATGGGCGGAAGTTTCGTTACCGCTACCTGTGAGATCCAAGTAAGCTACTTGGTTAGGAGAGAGGATGCGAAAGCAATCCAATCCTTTGGGAGATAAGTTAACGTGACCTGTAGGACTAAGAGGTGCAGAACCAACAAAGAAAAGGTGTTGGGTAGCAATAAACTTTTGTAGTTCGTCAGTAATACAGTCAAATAATTTAGCCATAGACTGTCTAACTTAACATATTTGCAAACTTCCCATATCTTCAGCCTATTTTTTAACTCGTAATCGAGCAATATACTCTTTCTAGCTCTGGGTTGTTGATGTTACTACACATTTTCCCGCATACCTTCGGCTTTTACAAGTAAGTATATTATACATAACTTTGATTTCATCCCAAATAATGTTAGCAATATTTTGTTGCATAAATAACTCATTACATTAGGTACTTGATGTTACTTTGAGAGAAGATGACTGTCGGATCAGAAAAGATAATGCACCGCAAAACTTTGCAATTTTAAGGCAGAAAATAAAATTTACTATATGCTTTTTACCAGTTCCTGAAGGGATAAAATCAACATCATAGCAATTGTCGGGATCTCCAGATAAGGGATTACATTTACTAATATTTACTTCAATATTAGCCTTTATAACTAAATCTTTGATCTTCAATAGTGCCTGAGCATCTAGCTGCTTGTTTTGTTGATAGTAATAGTAATTTTTTAAGAAACAACAATCTTCTATTTGAGGTTGAGATATCAAATTTATATTATCTAATTTTAAAAAATTAACTAAATCATTAACCACTTTATCTGAAAATACAGTTTTTATTAGATTTTTTTCCCATATTTTATCTCTTTCACCATATTGTTCTTGATTGAAATAGATTAATTCAGTACCTAAACTACTGGCGATAAAATGAGGGAATAACCTCAATTCATATTTATTTTATAAAATATAGAGTTTAAACTACTGCCAGTAACCCAACCAAAAAAATTGTTTTTCATGTGTTTTATTTAATAAATACTCCTCAAGTTATTTGAGATCGTTTTTATGACACTCTCTATTTTTATGAGCAAGATAAGTTTCATCAAAATCAGTAAAAACAACATATTTTGGTTCTGTGACAAAAGGTAACAGTTTTATATTCTGAGTGTCATATTTCATAATAATATTTTTATTTTTTATTTTTCAAATAAACTTGAAGTAGTTTACAGGCATTTAATTTTTTATTTTTATGAATATTTAAAAGCTGGCTTCTTTTTTTGAGTGTCAATAGGATTTATTATGCTGTAAATCCGCAAAAGCTAGATAGAGTACATATTAGGTTTTATGAAGATAAAATATAAAATTTTATCTTTACGCAAGTTTAATTTTTATACAGGTCTAATGATTAGTTTGACTAGATTATCCAGGAGGCGATCGCATTCCATTGGCACTAAATCACCACTATGAAGAATATCTCGAAGCATTACAAAATGAACCATTGTTCCCATGAATGCTCGCGCTGCTACTTCAGCATCGGGAAGTTCTAGTTCAGGCTGAGAAGCTAGATATTGGGTGAGAGATTCCAACATCGGTTTTTCAATGTTCTGTACAAATGCTCTCGCTAATTCTGGAAAGCGTCCTGATTCACCGATCACAATCCGCAAGAATGTCAGGGTTTGCGGATCCTCTGCGACACGATTCAGCATCATAGTTGCAAACGATTTCAAGAAAGAAGCGACATCACCCTGAGCAAATTGGAGTTGAGTTGAATTGAAAAGCTCTTTTTCGCAAGCCAATTGCTGCATGAGTGCTGTAAATAGACTTTCTTTATCAGGAAAGCGCCTGTAAATAGTTGCTTTAGAAACACCTGCCGCCACTGCAATTTTATCGATTCTGGCGGCAGCATAGCCGTTTTCTAAAAACTCTTGCATTGCTCCATCTAAAATAGCTTCCGTCTTTTCAGGAGATAGGTCGCGCTCAAAACTCTTAGATTTCATGACTCAATGGGTGCAAATAGACTAGAGAATCCACTAAAGTGATTCACCTAATTTTAAGTATACCCTTGACAAGACGAAACAGTTTCGTTTAGGTTAATCTAAAAGACGAAACAGTTTCGTTTCGTTCTTAAGAGATAACTAGGAGCTTGCTAATGCTTCAAAACTTACCAACCAGCACTGCTTCTGCTAAATCCCGTCAATGGGTTGGGATTACAGCTAGCGCACTAATTCTTGTAGGTGGAGTTTCTGCTTATGCTATCTGGCGATCGCCATCGACTCAACAAGTAGGGAATTCAACTACAGCAATCAGTTCACCACAAATCACAACAGTCACAGCCTTGGGACGCTTAGAACCTCAAGGAGAAATAATTAAGTTGTCAGCGCCGACTGCAAATAACGGCAATCGGGTGGAACAATTACTGGTGAAACCAGGCGATCGCGTCAAGGTAGGACAAGCGATCGCGATTTTGGACAGCCGCGATCGCCTTTTTGCGGCATATCAGCAAGCACAGGAAGATGTGAAAGTTGCCCAAGCAAAACTGGCGATAACCAAAGCCGGAGCTAAAACCGGGGAAATCAATGCTCAACGTGCCGAAATAGATCGTCTGGAAGCACAACGCCAGGGAGATATTAATGCTCAAACCGCAACAGTAGCTCGGTTAACATCAGAGCAAACAAATGCCATGAGAGAGTACAACCGTTACCAGTCCTTGTATCAAAAAGGCGCAATCTCTGCTTCAGATCGAGATAGCAAACAGTTAGCTCTAGAGACCGCACAGAAGAGTTTGCAAGAAGCAAAAGCAGTGTTAGTACGGATTCAATCGACTAGTCCAGCGCAACTCAATCAGGCAAGAGCAAATCTAGAGCGGATTTCGGAAGTACGTCCGGTGGATGTGAAACAAAACCAAGCAGAAGTCGATCGCGCTGTTGCAGCTATGAAGCAAGCAAAAGCCGAACTCGATCGAGCTTATGTGCGATCGCCGATGAATGGTGAAATTTTAGAAATTCATACCCATGCGGGAGAAGTGGTTGGGAATGATGGCATTATCGAAATTGGGCAGACTGAGCGGATGTATGCGGTTGCAGAAGTCTATCAAAGCGACATTAGTAAAGTCAAACTCGGACAAAAAGTGCGAATCAGCAGCGATTCCATTCCAGGCGAACTACTAGGAAAAATAGAACGTATCGACTCCCAAGTCCGACGGCAGAACATTATCAACACTGACCCCAGCACCAATATTGATGCCAGGGTGGTCGAAGTGCATATAGCTTTAGATGCAGCCTCAAGTAAAAAAGCTGCTAAATTTAGCAATTTACAAATTACAGCCCAAATCGAACAATGATCGCATTCATCGAGCAATTTCAACGGCGGACACCGCTCGGATGGCTGCAACTGAGCAAAGAAAAAGGCCGTCTTCTTGTGGCATTATCAGGCATTGCTTTTGCTGATGTGTTGATGTTTATGCAGCTTGGCTTTCAAAGCGCTTTGTACGATAGCAACACAAAACTGAGTCGCAGCTTAAATGCAGATATTGTGTTGGTCAGCCCCCAAGCGCGAAATACACAAAATTTGGGTACATTCTCACGGCGACGTTTGTATCAGGCCAAGGATATTCCGGGAGTCGAATTAACACAAGCGTTTTACTCCAACACGATTACTTGGAAACATCCTGAGACTCGCAAAGATACATCTATGCAAGTGATAGGTTTTTCTCCTGAACAACCTGCCTTGAACTTGCCGGAAGTGAATCAGCAGTTGCATAAAGTCAAGCTGCCAGATCGGGTTTTGTTCGATCGCAATTCTAGGGGAAGTTATCAGGATGCGATCGCTCAAGTTGAGCAAGGAAAAATTGTTACCACGGAAATCGAGCGCCGTACCGTTACAATTAGCGGATTATTTACATTAGGAGCATCCTTTGGTGCTGATGGAATTTTGATCGCCAGCGACCAAACCTTCTTGCATTTTTTCCCCCGACGAGAAGCAGCCAGCATCAACCTGGGATTAATCGCACTCAAACCTGGATATAACTCAAAGCAGGTGGCCACTGCATTAGAATCTTATCTTCCCAATGATGTCAGAGTTTTCACTCATGAAGAATATATCGCTTTTGAGGAGAGTTACTGGCAGAAAGAAAGTCCAATTGGATTCATCTTTGGATTGGGAACAGCAATGGCATTTGTAGTGGGTGTTGTGATTGTTTATCAGGTACTTTCAACTGATGTTAACAGTCATATAAAAGAATATGCCACTTTCAAAGCAATGGGATACCGTAATCAATACTTACTAGCAGTAGTTTTTGAAGAAGCAATTATTCTGGCATTTTTAGGATTTATGCCGGGTTTGGTGTTACCAATCGGGCTTTATCAATTGGCCGCAAATGCCACTGCACTACCCATTTCCATGAAATTTTCCAGAGCAACGCTTGTTTTGATTTTAACCATCATTATGTGTGGAATTTCAGGAGCGATCGCTACTCGTAAACTACAATCTGCCGATCCTGCTGATATGTTTTAACAGAAGTTAGAAGAAATTAAGTAGGTCGGTGTTAAAAATTGTCGTTATGGCAAGGCAAAAGGCAGAGGGCAGAGGGCAGAAGGGAAGAGGCTTTCAAGCACCTTTACTTTTCGTTACATAGTTTGGTTGATTTGCACCTTTCTACTTAATTACAAATTAGTATTATGACTAACGAACCTATAATTTATATTCAAAATTTCAATCACTACTTTGGTCAAGGTCAATTACAAAAACAAGTTTTATTTGATATCAACTTAGAAATTAATGCTGGTGAAATTGTTATTATGACTGGGCCTTCCGGTTCTGGCAAAACTACATTACTCACCCTGATTGGTGGACTGCGTTCTGCTCAATCTGGTGGAAGTTTGAAAGTCTTAAAGCGAGAGCTGTGTGGTGCCAGTGCAAAAGAAATGACGTTAGCACGACGACATAACGGCTACATCTTTCAAGCACACAACTTGCACAATAGTCTAACTGCTTTACAAAATGTCAAAATGGGCTTGGAACTACACAACCATTTGTCACTAAAACAGATGCTAGAGCGTTCTGCTCAAATGTTAGAAAATGTTGGTTTGGGGCATCGTCTCAACTATTATCCTGATGATTTGTCTGGAGGACAAAAACAACGAGTTGCGATCGCTCGTGCTTTAGTCAACAATCCTCAAATCGTTCTGGCTGACGAACCAACTGCTGCCTTAGATAGTAAATCCGGTCGAGATGTAGTCAATCTAATGCAGACGTTAGCGAAAGAACAAGGCTGCACCATAGTGCTTGTTACTCACGATAATCGAATTTTGGATGTTGCCGATCGCATTGTCCACATGGAAGATGGCAAATTGACTAATAATGCAGTTTTAAGTTTAACCCCTTAAATTAATTAGCTCGTAAAGTTGTAATTCTTGTTCCAGAATAAAAACTAACTCGGAATCGAATGGCACTAAGAAAATCCAATTTCTATTTTCTTCTGCCTAGAGTAATAAAAGAAGATAGAAAAAATTAAAGCGATCGCTTGATTTTGCATGATAACAGTTAACTGCTGTGTACTGTGATATGACTTTGACCACCTAAATACTGATTATACGAGCGAGTAGCACAAAAAGTTTTCTACTATGTTGCTTATTTAAATCGTATTTACTTACAATTCTCTTTTATCTAAAGTTACATACCTAGCGAAGCTCATGTTATTAACTATTTTATATTATTTTTTTAATAAAAGTTAGCTTGCATTCGTTGATAAGTAGTATTCAAATATTTACAGTTTTCAGCGTAAAACTTGACTACCGATAAAAGTAAGAAAAGTAGGAAAAGTAGGAAAAGTAAGAAAAGGAGGAAACTTTGTATAACTCATTTACTTTTAAATATAAAAAGTGTAAATTAATCGGATTGCTATATTAAGTAAAAATCTTGTAAGTCTAGTATATTTTTTTTATAAAGTTACTAATTTTATACTTTAAATATTTAGATTTAGATTGTACATTTACTTAAGTTGTTATTTTAGTTTATACAACTCTGCATAAACATGAAAAAGCGTTGCAAAGTGGCATCCGGCGTTGCTATTGTTAGTTTTGGATTAGGAATGATGAGTAGTGTTCAGGCATCAAGTGTTACTTTAAGTACGTCAGATAGCCAGTTTACAGAAGGCTATAACAATCAAGGTTGGTGGAATACGTACACTTCTAATTTTGACTATAACAGCAATGACAATGACAACTATCTGACTGGAAAATTGAGAACAACAGTTTATCGTAGCTTTTTTACATTTGACCTTGCTGCTTTAGGAAACCAGCCTGTCTCTTCAGCAACTCTAAAAATTCAGCGATTTGAAGGTTTCGGACGTTCAATTCATACTTTAGGTTTTTTTGATGTTTCCACACCTGCGATCGCACTCAATCAGAAAATTAACAACCCTGATTTTAGTATTTATAACGATTTAGGGAGTGGAAAAAGTTATGGAAATTTCAAAGTCAGCTCTTCTGGTGATGAAAATGAAATTCTCAGTTTTTCTCTAAACTCGAACGCTATTGCAGATATTAATACAAACGATCAAAAATATTTTTCAATTGGAGCCGCGCTTCTAGACGATCTTGAACCAGCATATCAGTATCTGTTTGCATACAGTGCTGATACACCTGTTAAGCTTGTGGTCACAACTGCTTCAGCACCCGAACCTCTAACCCTTGGTGGGACAGTGGTTGCTGGCGTTATGGGATGGTGGATAAAGCGGAAACGACAAGCACGCTAAACTGCATAGGTTCGGGTGTTTATGTAACTCGGAAACATCGGGTTTAGTTCTTATATCAAGCCTAGTACATGGCAAGCTTTATGTATCAGGCTTGATATGAATATTTAGCAACAGGTATAGAGAATTGGGGACTAGGGATTAGGTAAAGAGCGGAAAAATTATGGAAGGGGATTTAACAGAGAACATATTTTAGAATACTTCTCCAGTACCCAGTTTCTAATCCTCAACACCACCTCACTCAACAGACGTAACTCCCCTTCGGGTTCACCACTTTGCTTATGCCGGGAAACCCTTCCACCGCAAGTGGTTCACCGCATATGAATGGTTCCCTAACTTACGCCTACGTTAGTTTTTTGCGTTAACTGAACTGTATTCAGCTACTTAATAACCTATGTAAAAACAGGCAAGAGTATATCTATCTATTTACATAATTTATTTGTTGCATCACTAAGTATTAGTATCAGTGTAGTCATTAAAGTTTTATAAATACATATAATCGCGGTTATCATTTTTTATAAAAAAAATAACAATAATGTACGGGTAAGGTTGTTAAACAATCAACCACATCTTTAAACACTATTAACAGTAGTGTTATTTCCAATAGTCTTGTCTTTGAAGAAAATCTATATACTGACCTTAATTACTATAGAACTAGACTACTCAGAAGTTGAGTATGTAACTTCTATAGACTTTGCCCAAAGCTTGCAATCGCGATTTTTCAGCAATTAAATATTCTTAGCTAATCAAGCTTTATCTATAACAACATATATAAAGCTAAATTCGGCTTAGATTTTTTCTAATTTTTCCTAAAAAGTTTGTAGGATTTGGTGTTTTTTAAACTCCATTGACAGACACACAAGTGTATCATTTACCTATGGGTTATTCCAGATGAAAGAAATACTTGCATTGATTGAAAAACAAAAGCAAGAGTTTGCCCAATTGCCTTTATTTGAATTTATGAAAGATAAAAGTATAGACCCTAGACAAAGGCTAGCTTGGGCACCCTGTGCTGCTCCTTTTATTATGAACTTCGGAGAACTAAACAAATATTATTTTCGAGAAGAACCAACTAGCGATCCGATTCAAGCAATAATTAACAAACATACTTATGAAGATGACCATCACTGGCTTTGGTTTTTAGAAGACTTAGATAAACTTGAACTTGACCAACCACTAAAATTCAGTAATGCCTTAAGATTTCTTTGGAGTGATGAGACGAAGAATAGTCGCTGGTTGAATTATCAACTTTGTCGATATACTTCACAAGCTACTCCTATCCAAAAGTTAATAATAATTGAAGTTACCGAAGCAACGGGAAATATTATGTTTTCCCATGCAGCAAAAATTAGTAAAGAAATTAAAGCAATTACCAACAAACAATGTCGCTATTTTGCAGATTTCCATCTAGCTGTGGAAACCGGACATATGACAGGCTCATCTGACATAGAAAAATTTATCGAAGACATAGAATTATCAGAAGAAACTCGACAAGAAGCTTTTGAATTAGTCGAAATATTATTTGAATGTTTTGGCAAATTTATCAATGGACTTTTGATTTATGCCAACAATCACAAAAATTTCCAACAAAAGTACGAGCTTATTTAGTTTAGAAGCTAACAGGGAACAGGCAACAAGCAAATCCTCATTTCATAATTAAAATTAGGGAATTTGGACAAGGACTTATTTATCTTGAAAAAATCGCTCCAATTGGGCAAAGCTAAAGACTGCATTTCTCACTTTTTTTGCGCTACGCCAGAGTGAGAAGAAGGTTTTTATTTTGTTCATAAATAATGGTGCTAATGTCCCAAGAACCGAGCAGATTTTTCCACTATTACCTATTTCTAGTTAAATGCCCGAAGGGCGTGGTCATTTTCTCAAGAGATGAAATATTTAGTCTTTGGTTATAGATTTTTAGCAATTTCAGTAAACCTTCAGTAGTAACTTTATTTATGTCACAAAATGTAGAGAATATCGTAATTGTTGGTGGTGGTTCGGCTGGTTGGATGACTGCTGCTTATCTAAGTAAAGCCTTAGAAAGAAATGTTCAAATTACTCTAGTTGAATCATCAAATATCACAACAGTTGGAGTTGGTGAAGCCACTTTCAGTACTATCAAAGTATTCTTTGATTTTCTGGGTCTACAAGAACACGAATGGATGCCAAAATGCAATGCTACTTATAAAATGGCAATTAAGTTTGTTAACTGGAATGCCCAGAAAAAACATTTCTACCATCCTTTTCAGAGATATGAAGTAATAGACGGCTTTGATATCTCCGAATGGTGGCTGAAAATGAAGAGAAACCAGGAAGCATTCGATTATGCTTGCTTTTTAATCCCCTGGCTATGTGACAATCAAAGGTCGCCTAGATACCTTGATGGAAAAGTTTTTGATAATAAAGTTCAAAATTTATTTTCCCGCGACC
This sequence comes from Dendronalium sp. ChiSLP03b, assembly GCF_034531165.2. Lineage (NCBI taxonomy): Bacteria > Bacillati > Cyanobacteriota > Cyanophyceae > Nostocales > Nostocaceae > Dendronalium > Dendronalium sp. ChiSLP03b. Next base: position 72,318 of record NZ_JAVRBR020000016.1, read on the forward strand.
ATATTGTCAAGAAAAACATCCTAGATAATTTAAAAGTTCAGTATCCTTACGCCTATCATTTTGACGCAAACCTACTTGCAAGATTTATGAAAGATTATGCAATGCAGAGAGGCGTGAAACAAATTGTTGATGATGTAGTAGACGTAAAGCTAACAGAGGATGGAAGCATAGATTCCATCAAAACCAAAGAGCATGGCAGTATTAGTAGCGACCTTTTCGTAGATTGTACTGGTTTTCGAGGACTGCTAATCAACAAAGCTCTTGGTGAGCCATTCATTTCTTTTTCGGAGTCACTACTGTGCGACAGTGCAATTGCCATGCAGTTACCAACAGATATTAAGAAAAATGGCATTAACCCCTACACAACAGCAACCGCGCTTTCATCTGGTTGGGTCTGGAACATACCTTTATATGGCAGAAGTGGTACGGGGTATGTTTACTCAAGTGCGTTTATCTCTCCAGAAGAAGCAGAAAAGGAATTTCGAGAGCATTTAGGAGATGCTTTTACCAATTGCAAAGCATCCCATATCAAGATGAGAATTGGACGAAACAGAAACTCATGGGTGAAAAATTGTGTAGCAATTGGTCTTTCCAGTGGATTTGTAGAACCATTAGAGTCTACCGGGATATTCTTTATTCAGCATGGAATTGAAGAGTTAGTTAGCCACTTTCCCAAAAAATCGTGCAATGAGGAGCTGATTCGCAGCTACAATAGAGCGATCGCTAACTGCATAGATGGTGTCCGAGAGTTCTTAACACTCCATTATTGTGCCAGCGATCGAGCAGATACAGAGTTTTGGAAGGCAACTAAGCACGAAATCCAAGTTCCAGAGGAATTACGTGAAAAGTTGAGATTATGGAAAAATAGACTGCCAAATAACAAGAGCATCAATCCGAAATATCATGGCTTTGAATCTTACTCTTATTCAGTGATGCTACTTGGGTTAAATTACCTACCTGAAAGCAGTTTACCTGTTCTAGAGCATATTGCAGACCAAAATGCCAAGGCGGCATTTCTGGCAATACAGGAAAAAGCTAATTACCTACGTAGTACTTTGCCGTCTCAGTATGAATACTTAAATTATGTAATTAAGTCTCAAGAGCAGTCAGAGTATCTCAATGAAAATAAAATAGATTCCTCACTAGTGAGTGATTGGGCAAATCAAACCACTGTGCCAATTTCATAGAAGCTCAAAAAGCATTTTTACCTTTATTAAGAGTTACAGCAATCCAATTTAGGATGAACAAAGCCGATCTCCTGTCTATGGCTTTTAACTTGTTCATATCCTCCTTAGGAACGCTGTAACACTTTTTTATATCTTTGGAGAGAAAATAAGTTTCCTATCTTGAAAATAGCCTCAAAATAAAGGTGATGAGAATTCTACTTTTGACGAAATTAGGGGCATTCTCACATAAATAGAAATTCACCCAATTCCATGAATATGACAATTCAGCATATTTGTATCATTGGCGCTGGTATTAGTGGTCTAGTCGCAGCTAAGACCTTTATCGAGGAAGGCTATAAAGTAACTGTGTTTGAGAAGCAGCAGCGACTCGGCGGTGTATGGGAGGTTTCTCGGACTTATGTAGGGCTAACCACCCAGAACCCCCGAGACACATATGCATTCTCTGATTATCCCATGCCTGCATCCTACCCAGAGTGGCCTACGGCAGAGCAGATGCGGAATTACTTAGAATCTTACGCACAAAATTTTGGGCTTGTAGAGAAAATTCGATTTCAAACAGAAGTCACTCAGGTCAAGAGGAAGACTGGGGTACAACCAGGATGGGTAGTTAACGTTAATTGCCATAATGATAGCAACGGCGAAATTGAACAGGAGCAGCACGAGTTTGACTTCGTCCTTGTATGTAACGGTCTTTTTAATATCCCCAAGATACCTTTAGTACCTGGTAAAGAGGAATTCATTGCATCTGGAGGACAGGTGCTACATTCCACTGAGTTTAACGACAATTGCCAAATCGAGGGTAAACGAGTAATTATTGTAGGCTTTGGTAGATCCGCTACTGATATAACTGCCTACGCTGTTGCTCTAGCCAAAGAATGTACTCTTGTCTTTCGTCAAAGCTTGTGGAAAGTTCCTAAATTTTTCTTGGGTTTGGTCAATATCAAGTACATTCTGTTAACCCGCTTTTCAGAGGCTTGGTTACCCTATCGCCAACTTCGAGGTATGCAGAAGGTGCTACACACTTTCGGAAAACCCATTGTGTGGGCTTTTTGGAAGACAAACGAGATTCTCCTACGGTTACAGTTCCGTCTTGATGCAAGTGGGATGTTGCCTGACAAACCCATGTCCCAATCGGTGAACTGTTCTAGTGCGATCGCACCCGAAAATTTTTACAAGTATTTGTACGCTGGTAAAATCAAAACTAAAAAGACAATAATTGCTCGATTTTGCAATGATGGAGTAGAACTAGCAAATGGTGAGCGATTGCAGGCAGACGTAGTTATTTTTGGGACTGGATTTCGTCAGGATGTACCCTTTCTCGAAGAAAAGTATCGTCAGTTGCTAATCGATGACCGAGGCTACTTCCATCTCTACCGCAATCTGATTCATCCTGATATTCCTCGGATCGGTTTTGTCGGCTACAACTCCAGTTTCTTTACCCAACTAACATCGGAGGTAGGAGCTTGGTGGCTGGCAGAATATGTCAAAGGTAACCTGGCTTTACCCTCACGCTCGGAAATGATATCAGTTATGGAGACAGAGTTGCACTGGAGGCAGACTCAGTGGCCTCAAGATAGAGGCAATGGAGGATGCGTATCCCCATTTAACTTTCATCACTTAGAACAACTAATAGAAGATATGGGGGTAAAGAGTCATCAAAAAGGCTGGCAACGCATAGCAGAAGTTATGATGCCAGTCAATCCATCCACTTACCAAAACATCCGCCAAGAATTGCGGGGAAAAAGGCTTTCATCTGTAAATGATGCCGAGAACAGTGACAGTTTAGAAACAGGTGTTGCTGAGGGACTGACAAATCAAAAAATCTCACTACCCAATAGTTGACTGTTGAGTGTAAACCTTTACCAGTCAGCAATCGATGGCGCAGGGTAATTGATTTGTTGAAGTTTTCTAACAATCACATGGGAATCTCAATTACAAACTCAGTTCCCTGACCGACTTCGGAATTACAGGTTAATTTCCCCTTGTGTTTTTCAACAACAATTTGATAGCTAATCGATAACCCTAATCCAGTACCACTACCTACTGGCTTGGTGGTAAAAAATGGATCGAATATCTTTTGCCGCACCGCTGCTGTCATGCCATGACCATTATCAGCAATCCGAATTATTGTGCTATTGGAATCCACTTGTTCAGTACGAATACGAATCTCTGGTTTGTTGGTTGTCATTTGTCCGTTGTCAGTTGTTTTTACTGAGCACTGACCACCGACAAGTGACTCCTCTAAAGCATCGATCGCATTACTGACGATATTCATAAACACTTGATTGAGTTGACTCGGATAACAAGTCACTTCTGATAGATTTCCGTATTCTTTGATGATTTCAATTTCAGCAAGATGTTTATCAATCAGTTGCTTGGCATCTGAGCCAGTTTTCTTGAGTCGGTGCTGCAAAATCATCAAGGTGTTGTCAATACCCTCATGAATATTTACAGGTTTCATTTCAGACTCATCCAAGCGGGAGAAATTTCGCAGACTAAGAACAATGTTGCGAATGCGCGAACTGCCCATTTTCATTGAATCTATAATCTTTGGCAAATCCGCTGCTAGAAAATCTAAATCGATTTCCTCTACTTTCTCCTCAACTATAGGGGAAGGATAGGGGTACTCCTGCTGATAAACAGCAATCAAATCTAGCAAGCTTCGGACATAATCACTAGTGTGAGCAATATTGCCATGAATAAAGTTGATCGGATTATTAATTTCATGGGCAATACCCGCTACCATTTGTCCCAAAGAAGACATTTTTTCACTTTGAATTAATTGAGTTTGAGTGCGTTGCAATTCCTGTAGAGTTTTTCGTAAACTGTGATTTTTCTCATTGAGTTCTGCTGTTCTGACTACCACTCTTTCCTCTAGCATATGGTTGTATTCTTCCAAGCGCTCGTTAGCTTTTGCCAAATTCTTGTAGAGCATAGCGTTTTCTAGAGAGATTGCTGCTTGGATGGTTAAGAGTTTGAGGAGTTCTAGGCGATCGCGTGTAAATGCTCCTGTGGTTAAATTATTTTCTAGGTAAAGAATACCCAACAATTTGCTTTGGTTCATCATTGGGATACATAATATACTCTTTGGTTCCTCATGGATAATGTAGATATCCGCTGCCAAGGAAGCCTGAGCGTTTACATTATCAATGACTAATATTTCTCGTGTACGTTTGACGTAGTTAATTAAAGTAATAGGAACGTGGTAACTAGACTCCAAGGGAATTGAGGGGAATTCTGTGCAGGTGGGTGCAAAAGTGGAACTAGAACTAATTGCGGTGACAGTTAAGTTCGAGTTATTCTCTTCACTCAAAATTAGAACACACTTAGATGCTCCCGCATTCTCCATCACAACTTCCATTAATTTAGAAAGAAGTTCTTCTAACTCAATTTCCCCAGCCAGTGCTTGAGAAGCTTTAATGACAGCCGTCAAATCCAGCATGTCTGAAATGCTTGTATTAGAGCCAATGACGGTTTCATTAGTACTAAGAGTAGATATAGTATTAGGTGTAACTAAGGTGATGCTCAGGTCAGATTTGCTATTCTCAGCGGAAACTTGGTTAAGTTTTTCTTGCTGGATAACAGGTACAAGTAATTTAGGATAGCGTTGTTGCAAGTCGTTCACTTTAGCTAATGCTCCCCAGCGAACGTAGCCATAGTAGGCATCAATTAAGTAAGTTTGGGCAATCTTGGTTTTGCCCCATTCTAGATAAAACTTTGCTGCCAGTTCGTTCGCTAGGGCTTCTTCGTGGATGTACTCATATTCTTTAGCATGGGTGATGGCGCGATCGTAGTAATCCATTGCCTGGATATATTGACCTAAAACCTGATACTTTTCAGCCTTTACTAAATAAAATTTATGTAAGTAATTTATGGGAATACTATCTGACCATTTACGTAACTTTTCTTGATTAACTGCTACTTTATGCAATATTTCTTTTTGTTTTGATGGTTCGGCATCATGATAAGTTGCCAGCCAAGCTAGCGAATTATAAAAATAAAATTTAGGCACTACAAACTGCCCAGTTACACTAGGCAAATACTGTTCTGCCTTCATAGCATTTTCAATCGCTTGGGGGTAATCGGCAAACAGATAACACAAATGAAGCTTACATAAATAGAGATATGCCAGCGCACATCCATCATTAGCTTCTATCTGCACTGGAAGGTTTTTTTCTTCGTTATAAGCTTCGCCGCTCAGATGACAGGGATTTTGAACAGCACCCATAATATTCAGCACTGTTTGTCGATAAATTTCAATCCAATAAAAAACTACGTTTTGTTTAAGTTGATTAACAGCATGACTGTAGGTTGCCATCTCTCGTTCGAGTTCAGTCAATTCTTGACCACTAAAATAGGAAATGTAGCAGTACGCGTTCAAAGAATAGGCAGCAAATTCTAAGTCTCCAGTTTCTAGCGCATTGGAATAAGATTCTAGAAGAGGCTTAAGGATGTCTCTGATAGGTTCTTTCCAATGTCTAACATGTGCATTAAATGTTTGAATAACTTTAGCTTTTATTTCTTTGACATTGAGGCGTGACAATAAATTTGCAGCTAATTTGCCAAACTGATAGCCAACTTCAATATTCTCTAATGGACCGCAAAGCATTAACCCGTAAACAACGTATGCATAAGCTGATAACGGAGAATTCCCATGTTTTAGTGATAAATTTATCTGTTTCAAGCAAATCAGAGGCATGAGTTCAGGAACAGCTTGATAGGCAAGAGCGATCGCACTAGATAAAATACGCATCACTGCCAGTGGTTCTGCTGCCGTCATCTCTGGTAGGTCAATTAAGTCTTCAATATTTTGATGGGCGAGATTTGAGGCTGTTAGTTCCATTTCTTTCTCAACATCACTCTGACTAGGATGTTCGGGAAAATTTACTCCTAACAACTTCAAAAAAGCTAATCCAGCCTTAACAGCTTCTTGTGCTTTATTCTGCGCCCCATATGCCTGAATAATCACTTCATAAACTTTTACTTTTTCCAGAGGTATTTTAGCTTCTGCCAATACAACCTCTGCTAATTTCTCCATCTGCTGAAAGTCGCCACTGAGGTATGCCGCTTCTGCTGCCGTCTCATACAAGGCTAGAGTTAGCTCATATTTAGTTTGCCAACTATCATCTGCCAATAGTTCCAGCCCAGTATTTAAATACTTAACCGCAGCGGAGTAAGCTGTTGATGCCAAAGCTTTACGTCCAGCAGTCAGATTCATCATAGCCAACTCATTACGCTTAGCTTGATGAGTAATCAATTCCACTGCAATATTGAACTGATTGACAAGATCAAAAATCTTGTCTTCTTGTTCGGCAAGGGGAACATTGCTTAATAGTAGTAGCCCAATTTTTAAGTGAATTGACTTTTTTTCATTTTCAGGTATCAGAGAATAAGCGGCTTGCTGTACCCGATCGTGGACAAATTTATATCTAGGTAACTGATTATTACTAATTTGTATTTCGTTTGTATTTTTTTCACCAACCATTACCTGTTGGTTATCATCTTCTGGTAAAAAGTTGTAAAGCTCATTTTGAGATAAAACTAGTCCTTCAAGTAAAGCTTTCCATAAGTCTGATGCTGTATCTACTATAGATTTTTCATTAATAATAGCTATAGTCTTTAAATCAAACTTACTTCCAATACAAGCCGCTAATTTTAGTATGTTTTGCGTGTTTTTTGGCAATTTTTCTATTTGTATTGCCATAAATTCTACTACATCATCTGTCAAAGATAGTACTTTAATGTTTTCAATTTCATACTGCCAATGACTAGCTTCAAAGTTTAATGTAATTAGTCCATCATCATGTAAAGATTTGAGAAATTTAGTTGCAAAGAACGGGTTGCCCTTAGTTTTAGCAAATATCATTTGTGTCAAGGGGACAGCAGCTATTTCCTGGCAATGAAGTGTATCCGCAACTAAGTAATTTAAATCTGTCTGAGTTAAAGAAGACAGTTTAATAGTATTAAGATTTATTCCAGTTTTGGCAATTTCTTTTAGTGTTAAATATAAGGGATGTGTATGTGAAACTTCATTATCCCTGTATGCACCTATTAGCAAAAAACTACCTTGAGTTTCGCCTATATTCTCTGTCTTACCTACAAGAGGAGAAGATGTATTTTCACCTATTAATAATTGGATAAGGTTTAAAGAAGCTGTATCTGCCCATTGCAAGTCATCTATAAATATGACCAGAGGATGCTCTTTATTAGTGAAGGCTTGGATGAATCGCTGAAACAGTAAATTGAAGCGATTTTGGACAGCACTACCAAAAATTTCTGCAACTGGTGTTTGCTTGCCAATAATTCTTTCGAGTTCGGGAATCACATCAGTAATTACCTGAGCTTGTGTACCCAATACCGATAAAATTTTGACTTTCCATCGTTGAATTTGTTCATCGGTTTCTGAAAGAATTTGCTCAATTAAATCCCGAAATGCTTGCACTAATCCAGACAAGGGTATCTCACGTTGAAACTGGTCAAATTTCCCTTTGATGAAGTAACCTCGCTGTCGCACAATGGGTTTGTGAACTTCATTAACTACAGCGGTTTTGCCGATACCAGAGGAACCCACGACTAATATGATTTCAGGTTGACCGCTTGCCACACGCTCAAAAGTAGTGAGTAAAGTTTCAACTTCCCGTTGGCGACCATAAAGTTTTTCGGGGATGACAAAACAATTAGAGATATCCCGAACTCCTAACTCAAAGTGTGTAATATTTCCGGTTTCTTGCCACTGGTTTCGACAAATCTCTAAGTCATGTCTGAGTCCCATAGCACTCTGATAGCGGTCTTCGGCATTTTTAGCCATCAGTTTGCTGATAATCTCACACAAGATTGGGGGAATATTAGGGTTAATATAATTTGCTTTTGGTGGCTCCTTAGCAATGTGAGAATAAACTAACTCCATTGGTTCAGTAGTGCTGAAGGGTAACTGTCCAGTCAGGAGTTCAAAGAAAGTAACACCCAAGGAATAAAAGTCAGTACGGTAGTCAATGCCTCGGTTCATGCGCCCCGTTTGTTCGGGGGAAATGTAAGCAAGAGTACCTTCTAAAACATTGGGATTTGTCTGAACTTGGATTTCTTTTGGTAAGAGGGTAGCAATACTGAAGTCGATGAGTTTGACATCACCCGTTGTTGGATGAATTAAAATATTAGCTGGTTTAATGTCTTTATGAATGATGCGATGACGATGTAATCCTTCAAGGGTGGAAGAGATTTCAGTGGCAATGTGAAAAAACTCACTCAAAGAAACAGGATTTTTCCCAATCCTTTGCTGTATGTGTCGCCAGTCTTTGAGGGATATACCACCAAAATCTTCCATTACTAAAATATAGCCATTACGGTGGTTTTCTAAGCTATGGGGTTGGACTATACCAGGAATTTCAAGGTTTTTAGTGATGGTGTATTGATTACGAAACTGAGCAATTTCCACGAAAGTAGGGTATTCATTTCGCATCAGCTTCAGTATAACCGATTGTTGGTCTTTTTCTCTGATACCCCGATAAACCAGAGTTTTACTGCCTGAGTAAATTTGCTCAGTAATTTGATAGCCTATTATAGGATATACATCTAATGCTACTAACATTATAGCCTTTGCTCATATTTTTTCTATTGTTCAGTATTCCCATCGCAAGGCTGACAACATCTATTAAATTGTTAAAACTTTGTGTTCGATTTGTTTAGTTTATAATTTAATAATAAATTAATTTAAATAAATATTACAGCACCCAATGTAGTACTCTCAAAACTGTAAATTATAGTCTCAAACATCAATAATTCCGGATTGTAAATTCTAAATTACAAAAATATGTAATTTCCATAACAAAAAAACCTGCCGTTACCTTTAGCTAAAAAGTAAATTTTGGCAGGTTTCTTAAATATATTGCAGCTTTGCATGACACGGCAGTTGAGGTTAATCATCCTTGCTAGTCAGAAGACCCAGATATAGTGCTACTTAATTTTCTGTTTAATAAAAGTTACAACTTGAGTTAGCTGTTTCTTCAAACCATCAATTTCTGCTTGCATTTTGGCAATTTTATCATTCAGTGCTTCAATTTCTGCGGAGGAAACTGCCACAGTATCAGAAGTTGTTGTGCCATTTGTAGCGCTGACTGCTGCTACTGCGCCATTTGTAGCAACGGCTGTTGCTGAACCATTTGTAGCCGCAACAGATGCTACTGGGACTGATTCCTGGCGCGGTAGTTTAGCTTTTGTCATCGCTAACTTAATTGCGCCAATTAGTTGCTTCTGGTCGAAAGGCTTGTTCAAAAATTCAAAATACTCAAAAGGTTCTGAGATTTTTTCCGTCACCTCTTCCTTTCGACCAGACATGATCACCAAAGGAATTTTTCTTAACTCAGGGTGAGCCTGAACTTGCTGGAAAACTTCCCAGCCACTCATTTTAGGCAACAGGAAATCCAACATGATTAAACTGAGTTTTTCCTGACGGATGAGATTGAGTCCTTCCAAACCATCTTTTGCTTCTAATACCTCGAAATTGCCTGGAGGCAACATTTCTCTTACTTTTACCCTGACAACTGTAGTGTCATCGATAACTAAAATTTTGTTACTTGCCACGTCTGATTGCTCTAACAGAAAATTTAAGTGTAAATAGCAGCTTCGCCATGAAGCAGTCGCAGTCCTGCCGAACCCGTAAGGGTTGCCGACGGTTGCGTTAGCGCTAGCGGTAGCGACGTAGGAGCGTCACTGCTGAACCCGAAGGGCTTGACCTTGAGAATGCTCCCACTATATCCAAAATTTTTATTGATTGGGGGATAGTATATTTCGGTATAAATCTCATTGCTGGAAGTGTTTTACAAAACTCTGATTCGTGCGCTTCTAAATTTGTGTCATCGTGATATTTAAGGCTTTAGCCTTGCATAGGAAACTCGCCCCACAGCACCTTTGAATCTTGCTTAAATGTCTATGACTTCATCACAATCAGCCCAACTCAGGTTGGAAATTACGGCAATGCCTAACTGGTTACGCCGCCCAATAGCCAAAGCTAGTGAACTTTCGACTGTACAACGCATTATTAAGCAGCGCCAAATTCATACGATTTGCGAAGAGGGGCGTTGCCCTAATCGAGGGGAGTGTTACGCCCAAAAAACTGCAACTTTTCTACTAATGGGGCCAATTTGCACACGTTCTTGTGCTTTTTGTCAAGTAGATAAAGGTCATGCACCGATGCCCATTGACCCAGAGGAACCGCAAAAAGTAGCAGAGGCAGTAAAGCTTCTGGAATTGAGTTATGTGGTGCTGACTTCTGTTGCCCGTGATGACTTATCGGATGGAGGGGCGGGTCATTTTGTCAAGACAATGGAGACGATTCGCCGATTAAACTCAGATACCCAAATTGAAGTGCTGACACCAGATTTTTGGGGTGGTGCAGGTGCTGGGAAAGAAGGTCAACGTCAGCGAATAGCTATGATTGTCAAAGCTTTGCCAGTTTGTTTCAATCACAATGTTGAGACAGTGCGACGGTTAACTGGCCCGGTGCGCCGAGGAGCAAAGTACGATCGCTCGCTCTTGGTTCTAGCAATAGTCAAAGAAATTAATCCGACAATACCCACGAAATCGGGTTTAATGCTGGGACATGGTGAAACTGTTGAAGAAGTAATCGAAACAATGAGGGATTTAAGGGCAGTGGGATGCGATCGCTTGACAATTGGTCAATATATGCGTCCCTCCCTAGATCATCTACCAGTTCAAAAATACTGGACACCGGAGGAATTTGATCGACTTGGCAGTTTAGCATGGGAAATGGGATTCAGCCACGTCCGTTCCGGACCTCTGGTTCGTAGTTCCTACCATGCAGGTGAAGAAGGGTGAGGCAGCAGGGGGAGATGAGGAAGACGCAGAGAGTGGGAGACATGGGGACGCGGGGAAGAACTCTCCGTGTCCCCCGTTCGCGTAGCGTCTCCGATAGGAGAAGTTTGCAAGGGCGGGGGAAACCTTCCTAGCTTCTCTCCGTACGCAATTTCTCTTTGCGTCCTCGCGTCTTTGTGTCCTCTTTCCCAGTCCCCAATCTCTAAAGCCACACAAATATTTTTAAAGAATTTAACTAATTGGCACGCCTGTTTGGTATTTCTTAAAAAGTCCTGACATTAGGAGAACGCTTATGACTGCTAAAAGCAAGAGTTCCGCAGTGGCCGATAGTGGCGCTAAACCTCCCTATCCCTTTCGCACGGGTTGGGCACTGTTCTTGCTTGCTATCAACTTCTTGGTAGCAGCTTATTATTTCCACATCATTCAATAGTTTAGAAGTGGAGTGGTGCTGCTCAAATGGTACCTTTGAATAAACCTTTGGGCCGGATGAGCAGCACCAAAATCATAATCAACAGCGCTATACCCTGTTTGTACTGAGAACCTAGCCATGGGGTACTGACTTCCTGAGCAATACCAATAATTAAAGCTGCGATAATTGCTCCGTAGGGGTTACCAATCCCTCCTAAAATAACTGAGGCGAACAAGGGTAAAATCAAAAACCATCCCATATTCGGGCGCACGGCTGTAATCAATCCGTACATACTGCCACCCAAAGATGTGAGTGTGCCAGCAATCAGCCAAGTCCAGAAAATAACTCGATCTACATTGATGCCAGAAACCCTAGCTAAATCTAGATCGTCAGCAACCGCTCGCATCGCTTTACCGATTTTAGTGTGTTGTAAGAGGAAATGCAGTGCCAAAATTGCTAAAATTGCTAACCCTAATACCAACAATTGATTTTGCGGCACTTTTACACCGAAGATATCTAAAGCAGTGGTAACAGGTACATTGTAATTTTGGTTCCTGCCACCCCAGATAAAGATAATTCCATTGCGAAGGAATAATGCAAGTCCAATGGAAATAATAATCAACGTAGTAGAAGTAGCACGGAGGTTTCGCATTCTTGACCACAGCAGTTTTTCTGACAACAACATCATTGCGACTGTTCCCACTCCTGCCAGAACCATCGATAGCCAAATATTTACCCCAACAGTATTTACCAGCAGGGTTAAATAAGCGCCTAAAGTCAGAAAATCACCGTGGGCAAAGTTAGATAACCGTAAAATCCCGTAGGTAAGAGTAAGTCCAACTGCTGCTAGAGCAATAATGCTGCCTACAGCAATTCCGTTAACAATTAGTTGAGCGAATTGGGTATTCATAGTTTTATCTAAACTAAGTTACTCTCAGTAAATTTTAAATGGGTGAATTTATAAAATAATGGTGGTACATCCGTTACAATCGATACTATAAGTTATGTTTTACAAATAAATAAAAATTGTGAGCTAATATACATAGAATCTCATTCGCATTTTTATGCGAAGCCAAATTTGTTCAGCGGTCTAGTTGACCATGCAGCAGTATTCAAGCTTACCAGAACAGAACTCACAGAAAGATGCACCGCCAAAAGATTTGATAAAAATCCAGCAACTTCGCGCTGAGTTGTGGCTGGAACGCAGCCTGAACCAGTTGCAAAGTCGCATTAATGATTGTCTGCTTTCTGCTTGTACCACTGTCATACAGTCAGGAAGCTCGGAAGCAGCAATTTGCCAAACTGTGGTGAACGAACTCGACAGTGCTTTGAATAATAGTAGAGTGGCGTTCACGCAGTGTGCCGTAGGTATCGCTCTGTTTCAACCACAAGAAACAGTTAGGATTTGCTATGTTTCTCTTTCTTCATCCCCAGGTTCACAATCTCCGCTCATAGAAGTGATACTCAAAAAAGGCAAAAAGCTGTGCTTGAGATTGCAAGAGGTAATAGAACTCAAGGATTTGCAGCAGCTGGAAAACCAAAAACCACCTCAGGCTTGGCAACTAGCCAACAATGGCGGTGTTATAGGCTGGCTAATGATTGCTACAGCATCCCCAAGACCCGATCGCGAACCACTGACAGCATCACAAATTCAACTGCGATCGCAATTGATGTCCAGGGCTGCCAAGCAGTGTGCTACTGCATTAGCACAAGTAAGACAAATACAATCTTGGCAACAACAGTCTCAAAAGTTAGGTAGCTTTAATCAAGAACTTGAGCGCACCAATCAACTCAAAAACCAATTTTTAGCAAACACCAGTCACGAAATCCGCACACCGCTGAGTTCCATTATTGGTTTTACGCATTTGCTTTTAGCCCAAGGTTACGATCCAAGCAGAGAACGCCATCAAGAGTATTTGAAGATTATTCAGTCTAGTGGCAAACACTTACTAGCGCTGATCAATGACATTTTGGATCTCTCCAAAATTGAAGCTAACCAACTAGAAGTACAGTGGGAAAACGTAAATGTGCCAGAGTTGTGTCGTAATGTTTTGGCATTGGTAAAAGAGAAAGCCGCTAACAAGGGTTTGAAACTGTGCCTAGAACTAGACCCTGATGTCACAACTCTAGTTGCTGACCCTTTACGACTCAAGCAAATGCTGTTGAATTTACTATTTAACGCCCTCAAATTTACCAGCACAGGCGCTGTTGGCTTACAGGTGGTACCAAAAGGTGTATTTGCACATTTTACAGTTTGGGATACCGGTATTGGCATCTCTAAAGAAGATCGGGCTCAATTGTTTCAACCCTATTTCCAAATAGCCAACGCCGTAACTAGTCGCAGTGAAGGTACTGGTTTAGGGTTAGCGGTAACGCGAAAACTCGCTGAAATTCATGGTGGTTGCGTTGAGGTAGAATCGGAAATAGATGGAGGCTCGCGTTTTACTATTATTCTTCCCCTGAAGCTAGGAGATGGGGGAGACGAGGGAGATCAGGGAGATGAAGGAGATAAGGGAGATGAAGGAGCAAAATCTTTTTTATATGCTCTGCGTGTTATCCCTAGTTCTTCTTTGAAGATTTTGCTGGTGGAAGATGACTTACCCAATGGCGAGTTGATGTACAGTCATCTGAGTAAATTGGGATATCAAGTCAGTTGGGTACAGAACGCAGTCGAAATGTGGGCAGTTCTTACACAGCTAGAGCCAGCAGTAATTTTAATGGATGTCAACCTGCCAAATGGAAATGGACTTAACTTAGTACAGCAATTGCGAGAAAATCAGCGGTATTGCAAGATTCCGATCATTGCTCAAACGGCAATGGCGATGAAAGGCGATCGCGAAACTTGTCTGGCTGCTGGAGTCAATGATTATATTTCTAAGCCGATTGATTTACCGCTGTTAACCAGTTTGGTGGCAAAGTACAGCCTATTACCAGTAGCAGAAGGAGATGGGGAGAAGGGGGCAGAGGGGCAGGGAAGCAGAAGCGCAGAGGCGTAGAGGGGCAGAAGAGCAGAGGCAAATAAAACTACTGACTACTGACCATTGACTAAAATGGAATGTGTTGGGTGCTGTCGGGTTTTGGCGGGATTGGGAAATGATGGTAATAGGAAAACTTGAGCAACTAAAAGCTTTATTTGCAGAAATGGAGCAGGCTTTGATTGCCTACTCTGGAGGTGTTGACAGCACATTGGTGGCGAAGATTGCATATGATGTGTTGGGCGATCGCGCTTTGGCGATTACAGCGGTATCTCCTTCGTTATTGCCAGAAGAACTGGAAGATGCCAAAATTCAAGCTGCAACTATTGGGATTTCGCATAAAATTGTCCAGACTCACGAAATGGACAACCCCAATTACACTTCTAACCCCGTCAACCGCTGCTATTTTTGTAAAAGTGAGTTGCACGATACTCTCAAACCTCTAGCTGTAGAGTTGGGTTATCCTTATGTGGTGGATGGGGTGAATGCTGATGATTTGCACGATTATCGCCCAGGAATTCAAGCTGCAAAAGAAAGAGGTGCGCGATCGCCTTTAGCAGAAATCGGTGTCAGCAAAGCTGAAGTCCGTCAACTTTCACAACAACTAGGATTACCTTGGTGGGATAAACCCGCACAACCTTGTCTCAGTTCCCGCTTTCCCTACGGGGAAGAGATTACTGTAGCCAAGTTGCAACGAGTGGGTAGGGCAGAGATTTATCTGCGAAAGCTGGGTTGGCAGAATTTACGCGTGCGTTCTGAAGGAGATACAGCACGGATTGAATTGTCGCCAGAACAGATTAAAGAATTTATTTTGACTACGGATTTACCCTCAGTAGTTTCTGTGTTTCAAGATTTTGGCTTTATCTACATCACTCTTGACTTAGAAGGCTATCGCAGCGGTAAGTTGAATCAGGTTTTAAATCGGCAAGCCTTGGGTGCTAAATCATAAAGTAGAATCCAGAATGCAGAATTCAGAATGCTTTTCCAGTGCTGATTTCAAAGCTACGATTATGTAGACCTCTAAATTGTAGATTTGGAGAAGTTGCGAAAAACCCTATATTCATGCGCCAGTCGTCATCAATTCCTCCCAAATTCTGACTTGTAACTTGTGACTCCTGAATTCTGTTTAGACAATTTTCGCTTCTACGGATATCAGAAAGCAGCCGTTAATCCTCCAGGTTTCATCTGGCTGTTTTTCCATTAAATACAAAGCTCTTAGTGGAATTCCATGAGGACTAAGTAGCAATACTGGCTGGGTGATATTGCTCTGGATAATTGTAATATTCTCAAAGAAGACAGAACGAGGACGGTAGACAGCAGGGTAGTGCTTCCTCACCATCTGTATAAAGTTTTCTGGAGTGCGGAACTGCTCTTGAATTCCAGGACTGGCAAAGGCAAAGGCATCTTGAGCATTATCCTTTTGAAAGGCTTCTAATTGACTTTCAATTACAGAACGTATGGCGATAAAATCGCTCTCAGTAAATTGCATAATTTTAAAATGCGATCGCTCAGTTCTCTCGCTGAGTAAGCTGAAATTCTAGCTGCTGTAGCGCTGAACGCCAAACATCGTAACCATCTGGAGACAGATGCAGTCCATCTGTGGTCAACTCGGAACGTAAATTGCCTTGAAAATCTATAAACCAACTATAGATATTCACATAAGAAACTTTTTCTTGTTTGGCAATTGAGGCAAGCTGTGCATTGATGCGACGAATCCGGCTATTAGGAATTGATTCTAGGCGAGTAGGCAGAATTGATTGGATAATTATCTGAGTTTTGGGATGACTCTGTTTGAGGCTACGGATAATCCGGCGGTGATTACGCAAAATTGTTTCATCACTAGCACCTTTGCGTAAATCGTTAATCCCAGCCATGATGTAAATTGCCTCTGGTCTTGTTGCCGAAAATGCTGCCAATCTTTTGAAAATGCCTCCAGAAGTATCTCCAGATATTCCTTGATTTAGCCACAATTTTCCAGCAGGCAATTTTTCGGCGGGAAACCACATACTCAAAGAATCACCTACCAAAATACTCAGATGATTTCCATCTTGAATTTGAGTGATTGCTTTGGCTTCTAAAGCTAATAAACTTTTCCAATCTTCATAAGTGAGCTGAGGTTTCTTGGCTGACTCCAATAATGATTGCACTCTCACAGTATCCACATGTGTATAAATTTTATCAGTTTTTAGCGTTACTAATCTTTGGTAATACAGTTGATTGCCAGATGTCAACGGTAGAGTATGTGGTTGGTAGCTAGGGTTGAGTGATGATTCTGTTGGTGCTGATAATACCTGATTACTAAAGTGTGGTAAGGAACTGTCGAGGCTAGGGATGCTTTTCTGACTTAGTGTTGGTTGAGAGGCATCTGCAAGCGGCAAAGCTTGACGACTGAATTCTGGTAAGGAGATGTCAAAGCTGAGGATATTGTTCTCACTTATTGTTGGCTGTGAATTGTGTTGTAAATTAGACAGGAATTTAGAACTTTCCGGCAAGATAATCGATACTTGTGGAAGAGCTGATGTTGGTAATACTAATCCTGTTAACAAGCTTGCTGCCAACAGATAAGGGTCCCTCATCGCTTTGTCACTCCTCTACTCACTGTTTTTACTAATTGACAGCATCAATTGCCTATATTCGGGACAATTTTACTTTGTCAATTTATTATTTTCAGTGAAACTGTATAGTTCTGTAAAGCGGGTTAATGAGATTATGTTTGACAATTTACAATTTCTTTAAAGCAAGCTTTTACTTTACGTAAGTAGTCTTTCTCTGAGATCGGCCGATTTGTATTTAACTTGCACTGTGCTTAACCAAGACAGCAAGAGGTCAGGAGCCAGAAGCCACAACTGCCTCCTTTTACCCAGATATGCAACTTAAATGCTTATGAGCTTAGTAAATATCTATGTGAATCAGTACCCAAATTGAGGTACATTTTACCGAACGCTAGTTTACTAGTTTCGGTAGCGATCGCCTTTTGATTTCTTATCTAAAATTGAAGGATGCGATCGCATCAGTTGTCAACTATGGGATTAGTCAGATTAAAGATTCGAGAACTAGCACAAGAAAAAGGCTGGACTTTGAAGGAGGTTTCAGACCGTTCTGGGGTAATTTACAGTACAGTGAGAAGCTATGCCCGCCGTTCGCAAATGACAACAGTTGACTTTACTTCTATCCAAAAGTTAGCTCGTACCTTTAATGTCATGATTGAAGAGTTGGTGGAAATTCTCGAAGAATAAGGGATGGGCTTGTGTCTGAGGTTGTTCTTAAAATTAAAATGCTATGACATTAACCAATAAGCATATAAGTTGTTGCAAAGTATTAATAATTTTGATCGAGAGCAGATTCTAAGTACAATCAGGTAAGTTTGATACTATTATTGAGTAATTGGTCAAAATTGTGCATAAATAGGAGAATAGGCCTCATTTATGCCATTATCTTCTATAAAGGTAATTTAAAAGTTGTACTTAAACACATAAATATAAGTTTTTACACACTTAAATTGAGTTTTATCTATTATAGAATAAACTCCTTGAAAGTGTTAAGATTTAGGCGATGTCATTAGTGTTTCCCTATTGTTCTGTGGCTAGAGCTAGTACAGCGATTGGTGTTAGTCCAATTATTAAGGAGATTGTGCAAAAACAGGCACATTCAACACGTTTAACCCTGAAAGAAGTTATTCTGATGGGAATGTTAGCAATTGACAAACTAGACGATCAAAGTCGTCAAGAGTTAGCGAATCAAGTTCATCAAATGCAAGTAAATGGAGAGATTTAAATGAATAGCTGTAATTTAGAGGTGGCGAGTTATAAATTATGAATTTTAATTCTTAACTCGTGACTGTTAACTCCTCACTCCTCACTTTTAACTTTTCCCTCCTCACCCTTAGCAGAATCTGGCTGTTGACTAAATCGATAGCGACTTCCCACGAGATAATCCTCATTAATTTCAAAAGATATCCATCGGCGTTGCAAAGTTTCTGCAACAAACCCAGTTGTATTAGAACCTGCGAATGGATCTAAAACCATATCATCTTCATCAGTTAAGAATTTGATAAAGAATTCGGCGAACCCTTGAGGAAAACGTGCTGGATGTGTTCTAATTCCTGCTGCTTTGCAGCGGCGTAAATAAGCACTATTTGATTCAGTATTGGCAATTTCTAGCAAGTTTGGCGGAATTGCACCTTGGTTATCCTTTTGAAATTTCTCAGAAATATCATGTCCGCTCGGACGTTTTTTAGCTTTATAGCCAGTTTTGAGTAATTGCTTCATACTCTGGCTATATGGCTTTAAAATTTTTCTATTATCTGCTTTGGGATTTGGCGTTTTAGACAACCACCAAACTACATTAACTGAATCTTTAACGCGAATGCGTCTGATTGTCACCCATTCGGCAGGAGTCGGCAATCGAGCCGGATTATAGTGATAGAATTCCTGAGCAAGGAAAAAGCCGACTTCCTTGCATAATTTAACTAAAAGTTCGTATTGGTAGATACTCCGTACGGGATTACCAGAAAGGTAAGCGCCGCCTAAGTCTAAAACAAATGAGCCATTATCTGTTAATACTCTTTTAAATTCGTAGGCAAAAGGTAAAAACCACTCAACATATTTGTCAGCACTTTCGTTGCCATATTCTTTTTTTCGAGTCAGAGCAAACGGAGGTGATGTCAAGATTAAATTAATACTATTATCATCAAGGAATTTAATTAGTTCTAAGCTATCTCCCAAATATACTGCTCCATTATTTTGAGTATAATAAGGGCTAAAAGTATTAAATTTTTGTGTTGTCGTAGTATCAGATATCAAGAGTTGTTAATCTTATAAAATTATTGCATTGTTATATTTATAACTTGTTTTTGGTGCGACTCATAGTAAATAATAGTATGAAAGTAAGGCAACCCTTATTACTAAGCTCATAGTTTACCATTTTTTGTAGGGTAGAAATTTTCCAGACATAATAATTTTGACGCGATCACCTTTGGGGTCTTCTTCTTTCTCCACATCTAAAGTAAAATCAATGGCGCTCATAATACCATCACCAAATTTTTCCTGAATTACGTCTTTAAGCGGAAACCCATAGACTTGCATAATCTCATAAAAACGATAAATCAGTGGATCGGTTGGTACAACTGGCCCCAATCCTTTCACAGGATATGCAGTCAATTCTTGAATATAACTTGCATCTAACCCTAATGCTTCAACGAGTAACTTCGCCTCTTCCTCTGAAGCACTAGCTTGACGATAAAATAAAGCTGCAATCCATACTTCATCGCGTTTAAGAATTTGTTCTAAATCTGCAAAGCTTAGTCCTTTATTTCTCTTTGCTAATAATAGTGTTTGTGTAATTTCGGGAATAGACACTTGGTAACTCCGTTAATTAATTTATACTGGTTTATTTTAGGCGATCGCGGTGTTCACTAGCTTGATAACATGCTTTACATTGCAATCGCTCTTCATTACAGAGATAATATAACTTGCTACAGCGATTCCACAAGTTTAATGTTCATAGGCTGACTTATCTCTAGACAGTAAAAACCTTTTTCGCCATTTTTAGTAATTTATTTCTTCTTTCTTGGAAGCGATCCTTATCCCAGTCATTAAATTTTGCTAGCTCTCTATTTAATGTTACATTTGACTGTTCGTAAAGACTTTTTTTATCAAAAAACGACTTGTTACCTGCACTATTGTTGTTACGACCAGGCCAAAAAGACAAATTCCCAACATCATTCTTTAATAATTCAAGCTCTTCAATTATGGAAGTACTGCTAGCATGGTGCGGGTATATATGTTCTATTGTAACTTTGCTTAAATCAAAAATACTTATTTCATTTGGCTTGGGTTTACCATTTGCACCATTAGAGTACCACTCAAAATGATCCTCTAATGTAGTTAAAAAATGCCTAATAATCATTTTCTTAGAAGAATTATCTTGATAGTTTAATTTTTGTATTAATAGGGATTCAAAAGTTTCATCAGGTGCATATTTTTCTTGCACTGCTTTCAGTTCATTTCTTAAAGTAGAAATTTTATATTGTTGCGGTGCTTGTCTAATCAACTTTGCGTGATCGTAATATATTGTAGATATTTTTTCAGCGTGCGCTCCTACAATAGTAATGTAGCGAAAAGCAAAGCGTTCCAAAATATCTATAATTTCTATAAATTCCTTTTCTGAAAGACAATGATAAACACTAAGTAAAAGTGGTATACAAAGTGTATGCCTTAACACTTTTATTAAACGTTGTAGTCTTTCTTGTTGCCAGTCTGAAGCAGTAGAATCTCGATAAGGCCATCTTCGTTCTGATATTTCTATAAAAACTTGTTGCTCATTTTTTATGTCAGAAATAGTATGAGATACTTTTTTAGCTTCTTCATTTTCAGATATCTCTAAAACAATTCCGGGTGGAAATTTAAATATATCATCTCTAAATGTATCTGCTAAATTTCTCTTGGCTGCACCCTTACCCTGATGTGATGCATAGTAATTTCTAAAGAATTGTTCTACTTCTGTTGCTGGATAGCTAAGTATTGTGTCCCAGTTATCTTCCGCAAGTTCTTGTTCTCTCTCATGTTTTTCTAGTAATTCAAGAGTATCTGAGCGCAGCTTGTTTCCATCACTCAACTCTCTACCTCTATCATTTAGTACCGCAAATAATCTATAAGCTTCACTTCTATCTTCACTAACAATATAAATTACATAGCAGTCTTCTATAACAGACTTTCGTAATTGTAGAAGAGAATTAAGTTTATCAGAGACACTAGGTTTAGTAATATCATTCAGTATTTTAGCAATAAGATTTGTCCTAATAGAATCCCATGCTACTTGTAATTTTTTATGAGAATCTCGTGACCATTGAGGACTGCGACCATTTATCAAGTCTTCAAAAAAGGCATGATCGGCTTTTGAGAGAGTAAGGCGAAGACGCGGTTGCAATTGGTTATTGACTACTTCTTTATATTCTAAGTATTCATCTCTGGTAGTACTTGCATAGGATTTAGCTGCTTGCGAGGTTTCTATATCTTTTTCAACTTCAGCTTCATTAGCAAGTGACTCAAATGCCTTAACAAGGGAAGCAATTGTCATTGTGAAAGTTGCTAGCCTTTGCTGACCATCAACCAAATCATAAAGATTTCCTGTATAACTGTTGGGTATATGTTGTTTTATACTTACTAAACCACCAAAGAAATGTTTTCTTGGCTGACTAGGATTAATTTTTCTTGCGTTATACAGCACCAATAAATCTTTAATAAAATCATCAATTTCTTCTTGCTCCCAATCAAAAGCTCTTTGGTATTTTGGTACTTTAAAAGGAATTCGACGACAAAATAAATCTCCTAATGATGTACTCTCAGGTTGCATAGTCATAGTTTTTACATAAGTAGCGTACCTTCATTTATGATAGTAGCCGAAGACACCAAAAGGTGTGTGTAATAATTAAACTAAGTAATAAAAATCCCCTACCATTAGTAGGGGATTTAAATTACTTACCTACAAAACTAGTAGCCTTAACCGAACTTACCAGCTGTAGAGGCAATCAAGAAGGCTGCGTAGGTCAAGACATAGCCAACTGTGAAGTGAGCTAGACCAACCAAACGAGCTTGGACGATGGATAGAGCAACGGGCTTGTCTTTCCAGCGAACTAGGTTAGCTAGAGGAGTGCGCTCGTGTGCCCAGACCAGAGTTTCAATTAACTCTTGCCAGTAACCTCTCCAAGAGATGAGGAACATGAAGCCAGTCGCCCAAACTAGGTGTCCGAAGAGGAACATCCAAGCCCAAACAGACAGATTATTCACGCCGTAGGGGTTGTAACCGTTAATCAACTGAGCGGAGTTAGCCCATAGATAATCCCGGAACCAACCCATCAGGTATGTGGAGTTTTCGTTGAACTGAGCAACGTTACCTTGCCAAATACCTAAATGTTTCCAATGCCAGTAGAAGGTTAACCAACCGACTGTGTTCAATGCCCAGAACAGAGCTAGGTAGAAGGCATCCCAAGCAGAGATGTCGCAAGTACCGCCACGACCGGGGCCGTCACAGGGGAAGGAATAGCCGAAGTCCTTTTTATCGGGCATTAGCTTGGAACCACGTGCATCCAAAGCACCTTTGACCAAAATCAAGGTGGTGGTGTGCAGGCCTAATGCGATCGCATGGTGTACCAAGAAGTCGCCAGGGCCAATTGTTAAGAACAGGGAGTTAGTACCGGAGTTGATAGCTTCCAACCAGCCTGGTAACCAGACGTTAGCGTAGTTGGGCCATGCTGTGGAAGCAATACTATCTGGGTTAGATAGCAAAGTATCTAAACCGTAAAGTACCTTACCGTTAGCAGCTTGGACGAACTGAGCAAATACTGGCTCAATCAAGATTTGCTTTTCAGGAGTACCGAAAGCAACTACTACGTCGTTGTGAACGTACAAACCGAGGGTATGGAAGCCTAAGAAAAGGGATACCCAGCTTAAATGCGAGATAATCGCTTCTTTATGCTTCAGTACGCGGTCAAGAACGTTGCCTTTGTTTTGTTCGGGGTCGTAGTCACGTACCCAGAATATTGCTCCGTGGGCAAAGGCTCCAACCATCAGGAAGATGGCGATGTACTGGTGATGTGTGTACAAAGCTGCCTGAGTTGTGTAGTCCTTAGCAATAAATGCATAAGCAGGCATGGAGTACATGTGCTGTGCTACTAAGGATGTAACCACACCCAAGGCTGCTAGGTGCCAACCCAACTGGAAGTGTAGGGAGTTGTTATAGGTATCATAGATACCTTGGTGAGGCAGGTTGAAAGGCCCTTCTACAGGAATACCGAAGAAGCTCTTAGCATTCAATGCCTCTTTGAGACTGTGACCAATCCCAAAGTTAGTCCGGTACATATGACCGGCAATGATGAATAGTACTGCGATCGCCAAGTGGTGATGAGCAATATCAGTCAACCACAAGGATTCTGTCTGGGGATGGAAACCACCCAAGAAACTCAGAATCGCAGTTCCTGCACCTTGTGATGTGCCAAACACATGGCTGGCGGTGTCAGGGTTTTGTGAGTATACACCCCAGTTACCAGTGAAGAAAGGTGTCAAACCTGCTGGATGGGGTGGGGTGGTCAGGAAGTTATCCCAACCTACATGCTGTCCGCGAGCTTCGGGGATAGCAACGTGAATCAAGTGACCGGCCCAAGCCAAAGAACTGACACCAAATAGACCTGCCAAGTGATGGTTCAGGCGGTGTTCGGCGCTCTTAAACCATGCCAAGCTAGGACGGAACTTGGGCTGTAAGTGCAGCCAACCAGCGAACAATAATACAGCTGCGAAGATTAGCAGGAATACTGAGCCAGCGTACAGCTCGCTATTTGTCCGCATCCCGATGGTATACCACCAGTGGTAGATACCAGAGTAGGTAATGTTGACTGGATAGTTAGCACCACCTTGGGTAAAAGCTTCGATCGCTGGTTTACCGAAGTGAGGATCCCAAATCGCATGGGCGATTGGGCGGATGTGCAGGGGATCTTTAATCCACTGTTCAAAGTTACCTTGCCAGGCTACGTGGAACAGGAGGCTCGATGCCCACAGGAAGATGATTGCCAAGTGACCGAAGTGAGTGGCGAAAATCTTTTGGTAAAGATTTTCTTCTGTCATGCCATCGTGGCTTTCAAAGTCGTTGCCTGTTGCGATCGCATACCATATCCGACGAGTAGTCGGATCCTGTGCGAGATCCTGGCTAAATTTTGGAAATTTCGTTGCCATAGGTTTGATAATTCCTCTGACCTTTAGCCATCAGGTTTCAGCTTCTGGAGTTCTGAGTTTTGAGTCCAAAGTTCCGAGTTTTACTAAACTACTCAGCACTCAGCACTCAGCACTCAGCACTCCTATCACTGATTGCTACCCTACTGAAAGGATGTGTGCGTGGAAGAATGCCCAGGTTGTGGCAATTCCTCCTAGTAAGTAGTGAGCCACACCTACAGCTCGTCCCTGAATAATGCTCAGAGCGCGAGGCTGAATTGCAGGCGCTACCTTCAGTTTATTGTGCGCCCAAACGATGGATTCAATCAATTCTTGCCAGTAGCCGCGACCACTGAACAGGAACATTAAGCTGAATGCCCAGACAAAGTGAGCGCCCAAGAACATGAGTCCATATGCAGACAGCGCACTTCCGTAGGAGTTGATTACTTGTGAAGCTTGCGCCCACAAGAAGTCACGCAACCAGCCGTTGATGGTGATGGCACTTTGGGCAAAGTTACCACCAGTGATGTGAGTCACATTACCTGCTGCGTCTACGGTTCCCCAAACATCAGATTGCATTTTCCAGCTGAAGTGGAAGATCACAATCGATAGGGAGTTGTACATCCAGAATAATCCGAGGAATACATGATCCCAACCAGATACTTGACAGGTACCGCCACGACCAGGGCCGTCGCAAGGGAAGCGGAAGCCTAGGTTAGCCTTGTCTGGAATCAGACGAGAACTGCGGGCAAACAACACGCCCTTGAGCAGAATTAGGACGGTGACGTGAATGGTGAAGGCGTGAATGTGGTGAATCAAGAAGTCGGCTGTACCCAAAGCAATGGGAGCAGCTGCCACTTTACCGCCTACAGCCAACACACCGCCGCCAAATACATAGCTTACTGGTTCTAGGGCATTGGGTGCAGTTGTTCCAGGAGCTAAGGCGTGGATGTTTTGTATCCACTGAGCAAACACTGGCTGCAACTGAATCGCTGTGTCAGAGAACATGTCTTGGGGACGGCCCAAGGCACGCATTGTGTCGTTGTGGATGTACAGTCCAAAGCTGTGGAAGCCAAGGAAAATAGACACCCAGTTCAGATGAGAAATAATCGCATCCCGGTGACGAATCACCCGATCCAGTAGGTTGTTTTGGTTCACAACCGGATCGTAATCCCGAACCATGAAGATAGCTGCGTGAGCGGCTCCACCCACAATCAGGAAGCCACCGATCCAAATATGGTGAGTGAATATGCACAACTGCGTAGCGTAGTCAGTTGCCAAGTATGGATACGGGGGCATCGCGTACATATGATGCGCGATGATGATGGTCAAGGAACCCAAGAAGGCAAGGTTGGTTGCCAACTGAGCATGCCAAGATGTGGTGAGGTTTTCGTAGAGACCTTTGTGACCTTCACCAGTGAAGGGTCCTTTATGGTTTTCCAGGATCTCTTTAATGCTGTGACCGATACCCCAGTTGGTACGGTATTGGTGCCCAGCAATAATGAACAGTACTGCGATCGCTAAGTGGTGATGAGAAATATCTGTCAGCCACAAGCCACCCGTTACCGGGTTCAGACCGCCCTTGAATGTCAAAAAGTCAGCATACTGACCCCAATTCAAGGTGAAGAAAGGCGCTAAACCGCTGGCAAAGCCGGGATAAAGCTCAATCAACAAGTCTTTATTCAGGATGAATTCGTGGGGCAAGGGTATGTCTTTGAGGGCAACACCTGCATCCAGCAGCTTGTTGGTTGGTGCGGACACATGGATCAAGTGACCAGCCCATCCCAAAGAACCACAACCCAGCAATACTTGCAAGTGGTGATTTAGCATTGACTCCACATTCTGGAACCATTCCAGTTTGGGAGCGCGCTTGTGGTAGTGGAACCAACCAGCAAATAGGAACAAGGCTGCTAATACCAAGCCGCCAATGGCAGTGCAGTAAAGCTGGAAGGAGTTGGTAATACCCCAGCCACGCCATACCTGGAACAAGCCAGAAGTAATTTGAATGCCGTGGAAGCCACCACCGACATCACCATTCAAAATGTCTTGTCCCACAATTGGCCAAACGACTTGAGCGCTAGGTTTCACGTTCAACGGGTCGGTTAGCCACGCTTCGTAGTTGGAAAACTTCGCGCCGTGGAATATCATCCCGCTCAACCAAATCGTCACGACGGCTAGGTGGCCGAAGTGCGCGGCAAATATCTTGCGGGATATCTCTTCTAAATCGCTTGTATGTGTATCAAAATCGTGGGCGAGGGCATGAAGGTTCCAAATCCATGTGGTGGTTTTGGGACCTCTGGCTAAAGATCTGTCGAAGTGACCTGGTTGTGCCCATTTTTCAAATGAGGTAGGAACCGGATCGTTATCGACTATGACTCTGGCCTTTTTTTCCTCTCGCTCCGGAGGACTGATTGTCATTCGACCTCCTCTCTGGATAAGGAATGAGGAATCATGGATACCACAAAGTGAACCGTTACCACAGCTTCCAGAAAATTTCTGGAGCCGCGGTGGAAGACCCTATGTGGAGAGTTGTTTCTGTTGAATTATAGAGTCTTCACTTGTACACTGTTGGACACATTTTAACAATAATTCAAAATCCCTGAAATAATTGCCTTTCATGCCTTTTAACTTCAAAGTTATGTCCAAAAAGTCAATAGTTTCTTCATATAATTTACAAAGGATAACAATTCGTAAAACTTATGGTTTTACTGTATATAGTAGGCATTTCGTGCCTTGCTGTTTTTATTACTAAAATAGTTTGGTTCAGTATTGAAACGCTTGTTGTCAAGCATTGTCACAAATATTACTATTCAGCCATATCTTTGAGAAAGATAAAGAAAATGTCGTGGGATATGAGGAAGATTTCACCTTTGGGCTATAGTTCCGGGTGGACAGTTTAAGCCAAAATAATCTTTGAGAAGAATCCGGAAGCCAGAATTCTGAATTCAGAATATCCCTGTTGTACAAAAATTCATTTTGATTCCTGTACTAGCGCAAAGCCGATCTTGCGCCTCTACTGTACGGCAGTTGCTACCCTTCGGGTGACGCTCCTTCTGGTGCGTCTGCTGACGCGAACGTCGCCAAAGGCAGTTCATTATGGGGGAAATCCCCAATACCCGACTGCCTCACCGCAACGTACTGCTTCCCCAACGCACTGCCTCCTCCTGAATTCTTTTTGGTCAGTGGTTGAAGACTATAACTGGGTGTAAGGCATGAATTTGTGGCAGAAACTAGTTTTAAAGCAGCTCCTCCCTAGGAGTTTTACTATTTTTAGATGGTTAATTACATTAGCGCTAGTATTGAATTTGGCCAGTTGCGGCGAGAAAGCTGTTAGCCAAGAAGTATCCATTGGCTATAAAGAAAAACCTCAACAGATTTCTCAGCAATTTTCAGAAGTCTCTCCTCCAGATGTCATTCAAGAATTACGCCCAGCTTTGGAAATTTATCGGCCACAGGTGACGATAGTTACGCCTAAACCTGATGAAGTTCTCCAAGAGAACACAGTGACAGTCAGCTTTCAGGTTAAAGATTTACCTATATTTAAAGACCCGCAACTAGGATTAGGGCCTCATTTACATGTAATTCTTGATAATCAACCTTATATAGCTGTTTACGATCTAAATCAGCCCTTGCTTTTGCCAGACTTGTCCCCTGGTACTCATACCCTGCGCGTCTTTGCCTCCCGTCCTTGGCATGAAAGCTTTAAAAATGAAGGGGCTTATGCCCAAACAACATTTCACATTTTTACCAAAACTGATGACAACCAGCCAGATCCTACTCTGCCCTTACTCACCTACAGCCGTCCTAAAGACAGTTATGGTGCAGAACCGATTCTGCTGGACTTTTACCTAACTAACGCCCCCCTACACCTTGTTGCGAAAGATGACTCCAATGATGAATTCGGAAATTGGCGCATCCGCAGCACAATAAATGGCGAAAGCTTTGTTCTCGATCGTTGGCAAGCAGTTTATCTTAAAGGTTTCAAGCCTGGGAAGAACTGGGTAAAACTGGAATTCCTTGATAACCAAGGCAACCCTGTAAAAAATGCCTTTAACACCACTGTTAGAGTAATTAACTACCAACCAAAAGGCAAAGACACTCTGTCGAGAATTGTGAGAGGGGAACTGCAAGCTGAAGATGTGCGTGGCATTGTAGACCAAAATTATACTGCTAAGAAACCAACTACTGAACCTACACCCACACCTTCTGCTACCACAACTCCTACTGTGGAAACAACGCCGCAACCACAGCGCAAAGAAGAACAGCCAATTCCTGAAACTAAAGTTCTAGAAATACCTCAAACACAGCCAACAGAATTACCACAGCCAGAGATAACACCTACACCAGAAGCAACAGAAGTACCCAAAAATGTCACTCCCGAACCTGAAAAACAGAGATTTGGTGGATTTTTTAATCGTCGTTCTCGTCCTACCACGCAACCATCGCCCAGCTTAACCCCGACGTTACCAGAGGTTATTGAGTCTCCTGCACCAGAAGTTACATCTACACCAAAACCACAGCCAGAGGTAACGCCTACACCACAAGCAACAGAATTACCACAAGATGTAACTCCTGAACCTGAAAAACAGAGATTTGGTGGATTTTTTAACCGTCGTTTTCGTCCTACCGCCCAACCATCGCCCAGCTTACCGCCAACGTTGCCAGAGGTGATTGAATCTCCTGCACCAGAAATCACACCGACACCAGAACAATAAATTGCCGACACGTCGAAAATTTAAGGCTATTCCTTTAGCCGAAGATGCTCAACTCTAACTTTTGCGATAAGGTTTCAATAAAGGCGATCGCAGCTACCGGATTACCTATACTATCCAATGCAGGACTGTAACATGCGATCGCTCCCTCACCTGGTACTGTTGCTAAAAGTCCACCACCAATTCCAGATTTCATTGGCAGACCAATTTTGACTGCAAACTTAGCAGAAGCCTCGTACAGTCCACAGGTTAACATCACGGCATTGACAATCCGGCGATGCTGTGATTCTAAAAAACCGTTTTCACAAGCTAGGACTTTTCCTAGTAAAACTAAATCTTCAACTGTTCCAGATAAACAGCATATTTGCTCGTAAGTGTCAAGTGCTGTTTCGAGATTGTTTAGATGCTCTGTTTCGTCAAGATAATTAGCGATCGCTTGATTAGCAGGAGAACGCGATGAACGTACAGAAGCCAACATCACCTCATCTAACTTGAGTTGACAACCTGCTAATTGATTTAACCATTGACAGAATAATTGAGTGCGATCGTTACCACTGTTTCCTGGTAATTTATCTGCAAGGGCAATTGCCCCACTATTAATCATGGAATTGCGGGGGTGTCCGCCATCAGCGATTAGTTGCTGTAGGGAATTGAAAGGCGCATCTGAAGGTTCAACCCCAACCCACTGCAACACTGTTTCTGCTCCCAAGTGTTCTAGCAAATAGAGCAATGAAAAAGGCTTGATCGCACTCATCAACGGGAATACACAATCTGTATCGCCTTGGCTATAGTGCTTTGATTCACAGCAGATATGAACTGCAAACGAACGGGGATCTGCTAAAGCTAATTGTGGAATGCGATCGCTTACTTTTCCCTGGTCTATCTGAGAATTGGCTTGCTGTATGCAAACCAATAATTCAGTATTAGTTAATCTTGTAAGTCCTTTCAACAGTGATACAACACGTAGAGGTTTTTCCAGCAAGATACAAGGAGTACCTTACTTAATTATTATCTGATTAAAATTATCTTCTTCAGCTTGCTGGGTTAGTTCTCCAGTTTCTTCATTAATTATCTGATTTGTTTGAAAGCGATTATCTACTTCCAAATGTCCACAACAACCTTCTTCTTCCCAAGGGTCGCCAGGTTTGTGGTTGCAAAATTTGACAGATTGTTTACTGTTATTGTCTTTGTTCAACATAACTAGGCCTTACCTAACTTGCTTACTTGCAGACGCGCATAAGAATGCTTTCCTAAGTATAAACTCTTATGGCAATAAGCGGCAACAAGCGGCATTTTCTTAAAGCAACAGTTTTTTTGTGCTTATTTATACAAAAAAAGCTATACTGAGAGATTATTTATTTTTTGCGTAAGTCCTGATCAGGTAAGGTTCTGTCAAAGATATACTCAAGAAAAGCTCAAATACTTAATAAATCAGTTGGAATTTCATCTTGAGGTAATAGCAAATTATCAATAATTGCATCTCTCAAGCTTCTCGAAGAATTATTCTCTCCAGAAATACACTCTAGTAGTAAATAATTTGCATAAATATATTCCTCTAAAGCTTTAACAGCATCTTTTGACAGATCGACGCTGTGACCAACATCAAGATGATCAACCATAAGTTGTCGCAGATCTTCTGCCCATGTTTTCCATTCTGGCTTAGAAGCGTCACTAGCAGGATAACGACCTTGTAAATTTTTCAATTCGCCAACTAAGTCAGTTAACTTTGCTTCTTCTGCTTTCTCAATCGCGAAACTTAGTTTTTTCTTAATATCTATATCTGAATCATTACTAAATTCAAAAACTTTACGG
Organism: Dendronalium sp. ChiSLP03b; assembly: GCF_034531165.2. Taxonomy (NCBI): domain Bacteria; kingdom Bacillati; phylum Cyanobacteriota; class Cyanophyceae; order Nostocales; family Nostocaceae; genus Dendronalium; species Dendronalium sp. ChiSLP03b. The sequence goes on from NZ_JAVRBR020000016.1 coordinate 102,942, forward strand.
GTAAAATCAGTCTTTTGAAAATGTTTACCACTAGCGCGATCTATAGCTATAGCATGAATGGCTACTAATCGAGAAATGAGTAAAGACTTTGGTTGCGGAAGAGTTAATTTTTTATGTTTTTTATTATAATTTCTCAACTCTGTTGCCAATTTCCCAAAAAGAGGGCGTTCAATTTGAATGGCTTGACTAATATAAAGTTCCACATCTAAATCAATAGCTAAATAATAAGCTCTCCATCCACTAGATGAGATGTTAGCATCAGTAGTCATCTTATGTAGCCAATTGAGCATAGATTGTAATTCCTGACTATTTTTTACAATGTCATTGATACATCTAAAGATCAATTTTAAAAATTCATCTGCATTCCTCAGTCTTTCTGTAATTAAAATGAAGACTTCTCGCCATTGCCGTTCTAAAAGGTTTTGTTCAACAAAAGCTTTAAAAAATTCAGGTTGGCGGTTCTCTACTATATATTCTGCAGCGAAATATTCTTGAAAAGTTAAATGAGAAAAAGAATAAATTCCTTTAAATTGCTGAATTAGTAATCCATAGTTAGCTTCAATGAGTTTGAGAATTTCCTGAGTATCTACTATCTCGAAACTAATATTTTTCAAAAACTTAGCAATTTGGTCTTGTAATTCCCACTGTTGCCATAAAAATTTTGAGGGTTTATGACTTAATCCTTCATAAGCTATTTCACTAAACATATTAATTTTTCGCTGCCATGATAGATGAAAATTAGGTTGACGTTCTATCCGACGACTAGCATCCCATCTTCTCAAAAGAGTATCTACGGCATCTCTATATAATCCATAGCGATTGCTAGAAAAATCATAGTTATCTTCAAAAGTCAAACATAAAATTGTTAACAATAAAGGATTTGTTGCTAATTCTTTAATTTGTTGATTTTCTTCTAATTTTTCTAGAAAACGACCGCAAATATTTTGCTCTCCACGAGCTTGAAACCAATTTCTTGCAAACGCCTCGATCTCTTCATGTTCAAAGTCTGCTATTTCTACTTCAGTAAAAGTATTAAAGACATAATCACAAGCGGCACTTCGACAGGTGATTATGAAACGATTATCTGGAAATTGTTCAGTAAATTCATCAATTTGGCGACAAATATTATTATTCTCTGCTTTTATTTCATCCAAGCCATCTAATAAAATTAAGCACTGTCCACGTTCTAATAACTTCTTAACAGTGTTTTCTGAGTTAGGAATATAATTAGTAAATTCCTGAATTACTGCATCTCCTAAACTAATCTTTCTTTCATTATTTGATATATCTCGCAATGCAATAAAAACTGGTATAATATTTTCCTTCGATTCTGCGGCTGGAAAATGAATAGCTAAATATTTTAAAAATGTTGTTTTACCTGCTCCTGGTTTTCCTAATATCATGAGTTTCCGGTGTTGAATAGCAGCTTCTAATGCTGGGACATGCTCTTCATTTCCTGAAAAAGGTAAGCGTTTAACAGTTTTATTACTAGATTCTTTTTCTGAATTATTTAGTAAATACTGAATAGTTTGCTGCCTACGTCCTTGAATATTTTTAAGAATATTAAATCTCACATAAATACTATCTATAAGTATTGGTTCATTCATATCCAATACCCGCATCGTTCTACACTTTCGATCAAGATGCTTCCAGTAAGGATCTAGCCAATCTCCTTCAAGATCGGACTTAATATTAATGAGCTGCCTTAACGCTTCTCTATAGCTTTTTTGATCTAAAAGTACGCTGCATAGATAATTAAGATTTTTCTCTTGCATTTTTGGAGGCACAGAAGAATTAAAAAAAGCACGAATTGTTCTATCTGCAATTAGATTCTCACCTTCAACAACTAATTCTTCTCTAAAGAGATGGTTTAATCTATTAATTAAAGAACTAGGTGAACCTCCAAATTTTTCAGAGTATGCTTGTCTCAATAACAGAAAAATATCTTGATCGACTTGAATTGCTGCCATCTCTTCCTCCTTTTGACTGATTTTAAGGTTGGATAAAGGTAAAGACTGATTACTGTGATACACTGATCTGAGGTTCTCCACTACACTAATAGAATTACCCTAACTTTGGGTTGATGCAAGAATCAATGTCCTATTACAACTTTCAATTATAATTTTATTTTTCCGCAAAATTACAAATTAAAAAACATGATTTGATTACTATTAAATTACACTATTTAAAATAGAGATAATAAATTGCCATCAATTGCCGCTAATTGCCGCTAATTACCTTTTGTTTACCGAACAAGCATTTATAAAACTTTATAAAAATCATTGTTAAGAAAAACTAGATAATACAAACCATTGTCGTCCACTAAAAATTATATAATCATATACAATACAAGTCTTCTCTGATACTAACTGACAAATATTTCATGTATAAATCTTTGAATTAAGGACAAAATTATAGTGCATAGCTAATACATGTTCTCAGAAATACAGTCAATCAACTAGATGTGCGATAGCAGACTTTAGATGTCTTTTTGAACGCAAATTTAACTATTTTGTTGACGGTATAGTAAATTAAAATGACAAATCAGGGCAACGACAGCGAAATACCCCTTGGTTGGGAACTAAAATATGGGCTTCACGAGCATAATGGGTTAATTAGTCGCGTGGAATGGTCACCAGATGGCAAGATATTGGCATCGGCATCATTTGATCGCACAATTAAACTTTGGAATTTAGCAACTGGTCAATGCATTCATACTCTTGAGGGACATAATCGACGGGTTTGGACAATTGTCTGGTCGCCAGATAGTCAATATATTGCCTCCGGATCGGCTGACAATACCATTCGAGTTTGGAGAACGGATACTGGCAAACTGATACGAAAACATCCCATGCATACAGGTGTATGCTTGTGTATGGCATGGTCACCGGATAATACGATAGTTGCTGCTGGTGGTACAGGTGATGATTGGTCGATTATTTTGATGGATATTACAAACAGAATAGACCAAATCATTGAAGGACATTCAGGACAAGTAAATAGTTTGGCATGGTCGCCAGATGGTAAAGTCTTGGCTTCTGCTTCTCACGACAGCACCATTCGTCTTTGGGATAAAGAAACAAAACAACTGAAAAAAATTCTGAGAGGACATTCTGGTGATGTTTACAGTGTTGCATGGTCACCAGATGGACAAAGATTAGCATCAGCCTCCCACGATCGCACCATCCGCCTGTGGAATCCTCAGACAATGCAATTATTATTTATTTTAGAAGGACACACAGCCTCGGTGAATTGTGTACAATTCTCTAATGATGGTAAATTTCTAGCTTCCAAATCTTCTGATGATACTGTTCGTCTCTGGCACTGCGACACTTGGCAAACGTTGACAGTCTTGGAAGAAGCTACTTCTAAATCACTACCTTTTGGGTTAGCTTTTCACCCAATAAAACCTATCTTAGCGACTCTAGGGGAAGCGGACACCACTATCCGTATTTGGAAAATCGACGCGAAAGTGTTGTTGAATGAGTCTCCTACTAATCCCTCCGATCTATACAGGAACGCCAAGGTAGTACTCGTGGGTGAGAGTGGTGTAGGTAAGTCGGGATTGAGTTTAGTGCTGACTAATCAAAAGTTTGTCCCTACAGAATCAACCCACAGTCGTCATGTTTGGACTTTTGACACACAGGAATTGCAGCTAGGTGACGATCACAAAGAATTACGAGAAATACTACTATGGGACTTAGCAGGACAGCCTAGTTATCGTTTGATTCATCAATTACATTTGAATGAGCTGGCAATTGCTTTGATTGTATTTGATGCGCGCAGTGAAACCGATCCTTTTGCAGGAGTATATTACTGGAACCGTGCCTTACGGCAAGCGCAAAAATTGCAAGGTGATTCAGCGATCGCCTTAAAAAAATTTTTAGTAGTCGCCCGCGCAGATCGGGGTAGCATTGGTGTTAGTAAGGCACGCATTAATGCTTTAATTAACGAACTTGGTTTTGATGGTTATTTCGAGACTAGCGCCAAAGAGGGATGGCAAATACCGCAACTCGCCGCAGCCATTCGTCAAACCATTGAGTGGGATGATTTGCCCAACGTAATTTCTACAGAATTATTTCAGAAAATCAAAGATTTCCTAATACAAGAAAAAAAAGCACAACGGTTGCTATCTCCGTCCGATGACTTGTACCGTGCTTTCTTGCTAAAAAATGTTCTTCCTGATTCCAAAGAAGTGAGAGACCAGTTTGACACTTGTATTGGACGGGTGGAGTCGCGGGATTTAATTCGCAGACTTAGCTTTGGCAATCTAATTCTTTTGCAACCAGAACTATTAGATGCTTACGCCTCAGCAATTATTAACGCTGCAAAGGATCAGCCGGAGGGTATGGGCTACATCGTGGAAGAAGACGTGTTAGCAGGACGGTTTCGGATGCCAAAAGATGAACGTATCCCCGATCGAGAACAGGAAAAATTGCTATTAATTGCCACGGTAGAAGAATTATTTGCTCGTGAAATTGCTTTACGGGTACAGGCCGAACCTGGCCCATTGCTAGTCTTCCCCTCCCAGTTTACCCGTGAATGGACTGAAGCTCCCGATCCTGAGGGAAAAGCAGTGATTTTTGAGTTTGAAGGGGCTGTCTTAAATGTATATACCACTTTGGCGGTACGTTTGTCTCGCAGCGAAATTTTTAAACGTAAAGAAATGTGGAAAAATGCTGTTACATTTATAGCCAGTGTTGGTGGTGAGTGTGGCATCTGGCTACGCCACATCGGCAATATAGATGAAGGTAAAGCAGAATTAACTCTATTCTTTAAACGAGAAGCAAGTGAAGAGACAAGACTGCAATTTGAAGAATACGTGCATACTCACCTGAAACGAAGGGCTTTACCAGAAACTATCAGCCGTCGCCGCATTTTTGTTTGTCCCGTATGCGACACATCAGTCACAGAGTTACAGGCTATGGGCAGACGAAAACTCGGTTTTGACTGGATTAGGTGTAATGTTTGTGATAACTTCCGTGTTTCCTTACTTGATGGTGAAGAACTTCTAGAAGCCGCCCGCACTAACATTATTCCCAAAATGGATAAAGCCGCTGATGCCCAACGCGAAATTGAAACAGCTACTTCTGTCATCAAAGGCAAGGTTGCAACCAATGATTTTGATGTATTTTTGTCTTACAATAGCGAAGATAAAGCTTTAGTAGAACAAATTGCTAACCTCCTGCGAGAACGAAGCTTAAATCCTTGGTTAGATAACAAAGAAATTCGTGCAGGACAGAGAGTTCAAAATGCACTACAAGAAGGTATTGAGCAAGCTAAATCAGCTGCTATATTTCTTAGTCTTCATGGTTTGGGAGATTGGCAAAAAGAAGAATTACTATTACTTAACAATCGGCGGACTAAAAAAGGTATAACTTTAATTCCAGTTTTGCTACCGGGTTTGAACACAATTCCTGAACAAACAGAGCTACTGTTTTTGCGTGAATTGAGTTGGGTGCGTTTCATTCAAAGTATTCATGAAAAGGAACCTTTAGAAAGACTCACAGAAGCTATCAAAAGTATTACAAAAACTCCAAAACTCTTTTATCAAAATCAAGCTCAGGCGATCTTACTTGTTCATCAAACAAAAGACAAAGAATTGATTAAAGAAATAGCTGATAAATTAGAAAATGAACAAATTCAAACATATCTTAGTAAAGATATTCTTCAGCCAGGAAGACAACTCAGAGAATTAGCTGATATCTCAACAATAGCAATATGTTTTGGTGAAAAAACAGCAGATCCAACGGAAGAAAAGGAATTTAGGTATCTAATTGCTGAGTCACTACGTCAAGGGCATACAATCATACCAGTAATTCTATCTAATTTTCATGAAGGTACAGAGCTACCTCATTCGCTGCGATCGCTAAAATCAGTAGACTTTCGTAATGCTGAATCCGATCCATTGAATTTATTAATCTGGGCTATTACTGGTGTTCGTCCTAAAAAGTCAAATATTTAGGGGTATTACTGGAAAAAACAGGTTAAAACAGAATAATTTGAATTTCTTGGAAAAATAACCATTCATCTGGGTAAATACTAAAAGCCAGAAATATCTTATGACTCCTCGTGTCAGAGCGCCAGAATTACCACAAAATTACTCTTGGCTCAATACTGATAAACCTTTATCTCTCAAACAACTCAAGGGTAGAGTCGTAATTTTAGACTTTTGGACATACTGCTGTATCAACTGTTTGCACGTTCTACCAGACCTGAAATATTTAGAACAGAAATATAAAGATAGCCTTACTGTTATCGGCATTCACTCCGCCAAATTTGACAACGAAAAGGAAACCGAAAATATCCGCCAAGCTATTCTGCGTTACGACATCGAACATCCAGTTTTAGTTGACATTGGTTTTCGGGTTTGGCAAGAGTATACAGTGCGTGCTTGGCCTACTTTAATGGTCATTGACCCCCAAGGCTATGTAATTGGCCATGTCTCTGGAGAAGGTAATCGTAACGCTTTAGACCAGCTAATTCAAGAGTTAATTAGTCAACACTTTGAGAAAGGCACTATTAATTTTCAAGAACTTAGCTTGACTTTAGAAAAACAGCGTCAACCATTAATTACACCCTTAGCTTTTCCTGGTAAAGTCTTAGCTACTTCAGAAGGTTTGTTCATTGCTGACTCTGGACATCACCGCTTGGTAATGAGTAGCTTCGATGGGGAAATTCTGCATTTAATTGGTACAGGAAAATCTGGTTTAACTGACGGTACTTTTAGCGAAGCGCAGTTTTTTGCACCACAGGGAATGGCATTTGATGCAGAAAATCAGATTCTCTATGTTGCAGATACAGAAAATCATGCTTTGCGGCGAGTTGATTTAAAGCGCCAAGTTGTAGAAACCATCGCCGGAATAGGCGAACAAAGCCGCAATATCCGACCGCATAGTGGTGCTGGTTTAGAAACTGCACTTAATTCTCCTTGGGATTTAGTGAAAGTCGGAAATATCCTGTTTGTTGCAATGGCAGGGCCGCATCAAATCTGGCAGATGGACTTAGAAACAAGTATCGTCAAAACTTTTGCTGGCACTGGTGCAGAAGGTTGTGTGGATGGTTCTCTCACCGAATCTGCCTTTGCCCAACCTAGTGGGATTGTTACTGATGGGCAAGAATTATATATTGCTGACAGCGAAGTAAGTTCAATTCGTGGCGTAAGTTTGGTGGAACCGTTCCAAGTACGAACCGTTTGTGGTAGTGGACAGTTATTTGGTTTTGGTGATGTAGATGGACAACGTGAAGATGTGCGGTTACAGCATTGTTTAGGAGTAGAATCTGCTCAGAATTTTCTATGGATAGCTGATACTTACAACCACAAAATTAAATTAGTGAGTCCCAGCACAGGCAATTGTCAAACAGTTTTAGGAGATGGTTCTGCTGGTTTGCAAGATGGTCAAGGAAAGAATACTCGTTTTTTTGAACCTTCTGGATTGAGTGCAATAGGTTTATATTTATATATTGCTGATACTAATAACCATGCTATCCGCTGTGTAGATTTAAATACGTTTGAGCTTACGACTTTACAATTTCCTAGTTTGTGTGCGCCAGATGTTTGTATTCCGCCTAATTTATAGAATGATTATTTAAGGCAAAGGCGCAAAGTAAAACTCTGTTCCCCTGGTCTGTGCATAAGATTTTCAATAAACATGTTGTTGAGCAGCTTGATAAATTTTCAAGCTTTAGTATGCTCTATAAATTCAAATAAATAAATTTATGCAATTAGTAATTTTTGATATTGACGGCACACTGACCAATACCAACCAAATTAATGAAGATTGTTTTGTACATGCTTTTGAGTCAGAATTACAAATTTTTGGGATAAATAGAAACTGGGCTAAATACACACATGTTACAGATTCTGGAATTACTCAGCAAATTTTTCTTGAAAGATTAGGACGTATTCCTTCAAATGAAGAATTAGCAAAAATCAAAATACATTTTGTCAATTTACTCCAGGAAGCATGTAATAATAACCAAGATTTATTTAGTGAAATTCCTGGCTCTGCAAATTTATTAGCTGAATTACGTTTAAATCATGATTGGTGTCTTGCGATCGCAACTGGTGGATGGCGTGAATCTGCTAAGCTGAAGCTGCAAAAAGCAAATTTACAAATAGAAGGTATTCCTTTGGCTTCAGCCGATGATGGGATTTCACGAACAGATATTGTTAAGGCAGCTATTGTAAAATCTCAGAATATTTATCAGATTGAAAGCTTTGAAAAAATTGTTTTTGTAGGTGATGGTGTTTAGGACGTAAAAACAGCTTATCAGTTAAGTATTCCTATGATGGGCATAGGTAGTGGTAAAGTAGCTAACACCTTACTTAATGCAGGTGCTACAAAAGTAATTAAAGATTTTACTAATTTAAACTATTTTACTAAAATATTAGAAACAGCAACGATTCCTAAATATTTTATAAATACTATCCTCCACATAACCCAACTTAAACAATGGCAACAAGCAAAAAGTATTGGTAGTTATCGCAGTGAGACGCTCGATAGTGAAGGCTTTATCCATTGTTCAAAGTCAATCCAAATAATCAAAGTTGCAAATAGGTTTTTCTTTAATCAAAAAGGATTGGTATTGCTTTTTATTGATTCCGATCGCGTTAAAGCTGAAATTCGCTATGAAGAGGCTGAGATAGGTGAACTATTTCCACACGTTTATGGTGAGTTAAATGTTGATGCTGTCTATAAGGTGATTGACTTTGAACCTGGAGAAGATGGTTTTTTTGAGTTGCCACAAGAAGCTATAGATTTAGAATAACGAACCACAGAGACACAGAGAACACGGAGAAGAAATGGAAAGTCAGGAATTTAATGTGGATGAGTATGTTGACCAAATGTCGTTGTTATTGGATTTGCAATTAAGAGATGAGTATCGGGATGGGGTGGTGACGAATTTTGAGAGAATTAAAGCGATCGCACAATTAGTAAATTCTTTTCCCCTACCAGAAGAAGTTGAAGTTGCACCCGTGTTTGAACCATGAATGATACTGTATCAATTGCAACTGCTGTGCGTGAAGGTAAAGTTAGCGCGGTAGAAGTTACCAAGGCTGCGTTAGCGAAAATAGTAGCAAGAAATAATGAACTCAATTGTTTTACAACTGTAACTGCGGAAACGGCTTTGGCAAATGCAGCACAAATTGATAAAGAAATAGCTGTTGGTAATAATGTTGGTGCGTTGGCTGGTGTGCCTTTTGCTGTCAAAAATCTCTTCGATATTGCTGGTTTGACAACTCTGGCGGGATCGAAAATTAATGCAGAAAACCCCCCAGCAACTCAAGATGCAACAGCAGTAACCAAGCTGAAACAAGCGGGTGCTGTGTTGGTTGGTGCTTTAAATATGGATGAGTACGCCTACGGGTTTGTAACGGAAAACTCCCATTACGGTGCTACTCACAATCCACATGATTTACAGCGGGTAGCTGGCGGTTCGTCAGGCGGTTCGGCGGCGGCTGTTGCTGCTGGATTAGTACCGCTAACATTGGGTTCTGATACTAATGGTTCAATTCGGGTTCCGGCGGCTTTGTGTGGGGTTTTTGGTTTGAAACCGACTTACGGACGGTTATCTCGTGCTGGCGTAGCTTTATTTTCTAGTAGTTTTGACCACATTGGCCCTTTTGCAGGTTCGGTACGGGATATCGCTATGGTGTTTGATGTGCTTCAGGGTGAAGACGAGCGCGATCTAGTTTGTACAAAACGTCCTCCTGAATTATGTTTACCACAACTCAATCGAGATATCTCTGGTATCAGAATTGCGATCGCTGGTGATTACTTTCTCAAAGGTGCAGAACCAGAAGCATTAGCAGCAGTACAAAAAGTGGCAGCAGCATTGAATGTAACTGAGTATGTGACAATACCAGAAGCACACCGCGCCCGTGCAGCCGCGTTTGTGATTACAGCTAGCGAGGGCGCAAATCTGCATCTAGAAAAATTGCGATCGCGTCCTCAAGATTTCGATCCAGCTACACGCGATCGCTTTTTGGCGGGGGCATTAATTCCGAGTAATTGGTATTTGCAAACACAACGGTTTAGAAAATGGTATCGCGATCGCGTCCGGGAAGTCTTTCAAAATGTGGATGTAATTCTTGCCCCAACAACACCAATTTCAGCACCACTAATTGGACAACAAACTATGATTTTAGATGGGCAAGAAATTCTCGTCCGTCCTCATTTAGGTTTATTCACTCAGCCATTATCTTTTATTGGCTTACCCGTATTATCTGTACCAATTCAGCGTCACAATGCCCTACCTCTAGGTGTGCAATTGATAGCTGCACCCTATAATGAAGCATTGATTTTACAGGTTGCAGCAGTTCTAGAGGCAAAGGGTGTAGTTTCAGTAAGCGCTTTTTCAAGCGAAACTAACTTGTCAACTTAATTTTCTTTAAGATTTAAAGCGTATTGTTTAAACCTTTGCAAATCAGCTTGAATCGTTGATTCAACTACCCGTCCCAAAAACAAGTTATCCATGATTTTGCCAAGAATACCGGGGATAGCATAGGAAACTGTCATTTTGACGATACTACTACCGTGGCGATCGTAAAAGCGAATCGCTCCCTGATTTGGCAAACCATCAACCGATTCCCATTGAATAATTTGGTTGGGTATAAATTTTAGTATGCGGGATTTCCAGGTAAATTCCAGACCGCCAGTATTCAGTTTCCAAAGAGATATATCTGGATTATCAGGCGGAACCTTGACTGAATCAATCCATTTCATCCAGCGGGGCATTTGCTCCAAGTCAGACCAGAGACTCCATACTAACTCTATGGGAGCTTCTACTTCTACCTGTACGCTATGTTCTAGCCAATCTGCCATGGGATTTGAAATTTGAGATTTTGGACTGTGTAGAGAGATCGCAGCACTGACTGCTATTGCTTGACATTTTCCAGAACCGCTTTTGCTGCACGTCGTCCGGAAATTGTTGCACCTTCCATACTATCGATGTAGTCTTGCTGAGTATAACTACCCGCTAGAAATAAATTAGGCACTGGTGTCTTTTGGTCGGGACGGTACACATCCATCCCTGGCGCTTCTCGGTAGAGAGATTGAGCCAATTTCACCACGCTATACCAAGTCATATTTAGCTCCCGTGACGAGGGGAAGAGTTCATGGACTTGCTTGAGGATATGCTGAGCGATCGCTTCATTACTTTGTTTAATAAATGGATCTCCTGGTGTCAGCACTAACTGCAATAATGACCCCTGTCCTGGACGATAATAATCACTAGGGCTAGTCAAAGCCAGATCCGCAAAACAAGAAAAATCAGCATCGGCGGTATACAGCAAATTATCTATACCCACCGCACGATCTAGCTGTTTGCGTTTTTCTTCATCTTGCAGTTCTGTCACCCAACCATCGAATCTCAGTTGCACTGTGGCGACCGGCACTGCATCCAATTTGTAAATATTGTCAAATTCTGACCACTTACGCCACTCTTGCGGTAACACACGCTGAATTCCTGGCACATCACAAGCAAAAACATAAGCGTCAGCAGTAATAATTTCTGCTGTGTCACCTTCCGCAACTACTATGCCAGTCACGCGAGTTTTTTCGCTTTCTTCAGTAAACTGAATTTCTCGCACTTGCCGACGAGTATAAATTTTTGTGCCCCTGGCTGCCAAATATTCTAGGATGGGCTTGTGCAGGTATTTATCAGGGGAACCTTCCAGCATCCGCAGTATTGAAGCTTCAGTTCTAACTGCGAAAAACTGGAAAATTGTCAACATACAACGAGCAGAAATATTGTTGCAATCAATAAATCCTAGGGCGTAAGCAATGGGGTTCCACATCCGTTTGATGCTACCTTCACTACCACCGTGACTGCGGAACCAGTCAGCAAAGCTGATTTTATCTAAGTCGCGGATGGTTTTCATTGCTCCTTTGAAATCTACCAACCCACGAACGATGGGGCTGGTACCCAAGGCGATCGCATTTTGCAATTTATCCTGTAAAGAGAGTTGAGAAGTCGTAAAAAATGCTTTTAACCCATTAAAAGGCGCACCTGTGAAGAAGCGAAAATCTAAAGCACCAGTACGTCCCCCTTTGTTGATAAAAGTGTGGGTATGTTCTTTAAGCCGTAAATTCGACAACCCTCCCACTTTATTCATCAAGTCGAACAGTTCGTAATAGCACCCAAAAAATACGTGCAACCCCATTTCAATATGGTTGCCATCTCCATCAATCCAACTGCCGACTTTACCACCAATAAACGGACGGGACTCAAAAATCTGGACTTCACAGCCAGCATCAGCTAAATCTACAGCGGTTGCTAGCCCAGCCAGTCCCGCACCCACGATTGCAACGCGCATTCCGTCCTTCCTTTTCAGTTTCTTTACAGATTGTAACTGGGTTAGTGTCGGAATTTGCTACTTATATCTAGCCCACCATTATGTAGATGCACAATATTGGGGATGTGTAGATGCACAACAGTGCTATACCTTTTGGTAATAAATTGGCTTTTTAATCCTGATGAATGGATGGGCTTATTACTTATGCAGTTGTATTTGCCTACACAAACTTTAGCCTATGACGGTGAACTAAAAAAGGATTATCGGTATTTCTTTGTTTGTAAAAACAATGAGTTGTGACGCTATAAAAACACCTCCTTATCTACTGGCTTCCTTGCTATCATCGGATACAGGTAATCCTCTAATCAATTCACGAATCACATCGGTTGCGGGTCTACCTGTCTGCTGACAATATTTTTCCAGTTTCTCTGCTTCCTGTGCTGCTAAGTTCACAGTTATACGTTTCACGGCCCATTTTTTATTAGTCATTATCATGTTATGTGCTGTGTGTTAACATCATCAAAAAAGACAACTAACTCCAGATGAAGACGATAAGATTATCAGAGTTTGTGTCAAGAAACAAGCAACGCCACTAATACTAAAAACGCCTGCTTTGTCTAATTGTTCATCATTTTCCAAGAAAATATAAGGATGGGATTACTATTGTGACAGGAAAGATACTCAACTTTCACACTATAAATACATTGACCTCCGCATTAATTCACCAAAGGTTGACATTTAAATTTTATAAATGAATTTGAGATACCTCCTATTCACTCAAACAAGATTTACCAAATTCTTCTTTATCAAAGGCATTTCACCTTCTTTACCATCTAAGGTTACCTAACACCTCTAGAGGAAACATATTCTATCCCAAGACTTGAGAGTGCTACTTGGTAGGCATACCAACGTGGTATATATATGGTGAGCAATCACCTTAAAGTATCTACCTGTGAACACGATCTCCAGAGAGGAAAGTATTTTTGCTTTCATCTGATTAGTGTCATAGAACTGGATAACAACCACATCAATGGCTATGGTGTACCGTCAAACCTTGGTTATTTTTTCCTGTTGTCTCCACATCTGCACTGCTTACTCTAGTCCATAGGTTAGGAAACACCTGTTCTGTATAGACTGCTGTTGCTATTTGCTCAAGCACATCGCTTTCCTTGGCTATTCTTTTTATTAGATCCAAGTGTTTAGATGTAGATATCCAATGTTTTTGGTATATCTTCAAATAATTACCTGCTATTTGCCGCATATTAATTAGTTTGAGGTGAATGCCTTGCTTCTGAACTGCCACAAAATAGGCATGGTTTAGCTATGTTATCGATTTTTATAAAAATTATCCTAAAATATTTGATGATATTTTGGATTATTTTTATCTTTTCATTGGGAATATTAAGGCTTTTCAACTCAAGGTATCATTCCTATTTTTATCGTATTCATTCACATACTTTCTGTGTAAATATTTTTTCGGACATTGCTAATGTATAACTTTGTCTTTATCTTGAATTTCTATATCTAAAATCTCTTCAAACTTATTGTCTCAAACTCCTTAATTATGAAAAATATTAGCAATTAGCAACTTTCCTTCTCTAGAAGTATTTGCTGTAATTTTTATGTGTACGGCTATTATAACCACGATTTACATGCTTTAAATAATCTTTATTCAGGAGTTATTTAATATGATTATTGTTCTTTATAAAAAAAACATAAAGAAAAAGTTATCAAACTAAAATTTTGATTAAAATTTTTGACAAACAACAAACATAATCAGCAAAAAATGCTTGGCATAACAAGAAAATATTTCAGTTAACTCGATTACTATAGAAAAACTAACCTTTTATTAGTTTTATGTTGGCTATTGTGCAGCCTTATATTCACTTTCATTTAACTGGACAGTTATGGGAAAAACATGAAAATATACTTACTTCATGAAGTTTCGGTAAAGTGACACCAATTTGAAAAATGATTGCGACATATAGATTTACATAATCCAGATGCACTAAAGCGATTTCTAATCATGCCAGTTGCTCATGGGGAGACACTGCATTGCGCGGGTTAAGAGCGTTGGCACGCTTTGCGCGGCTTCCCGACAGCAAGTCTCGTCGGCTCTGCCGACTTGTAGATGTGTGCTGCGCGGTTTGACAAAAGCTTTTTTTGGTAAATCTTTGAGTTTAAGATTTGTCACAGCGTCGGTTAATGCTAAAAAACCACAGATTGATAACAAATAAGGGCGATTTGAGTAAATCTGTGGTGATTATGCAGACTTTTATTCCAATTGAAGCTGGGGCATAAGTTGGAGAGTACCTATCCCTAAGTCTTTAGGTGAAAGCGATCGCGCCTCAAACAAAGCCATCATATCGCGTGGCTGAGGATTACCACGAGCAGATCCTGTAAGTCCTTTAGCGATAATTAAGCCACAGTATCCTTTGGTATTTTTACACCGCTGATTCCATTTTTTGCGGGCTTCTACGTGAATTGGGTCATCATCTAAAAATTCACCGAAGAGAAATAATTCGCCATTTTGAGTTTGCAACAACCCTAAGTCGTAGCGATCGCCATCAAAAGGATCGGCACCTGGATTAAAGCAAATTGCTTTCAGTCCACCAGCGGCCTCAATGTTTTCAATTACAGTTTTAGCTTTGGGACGGGAAGTTTGAATCAAAATTACAGGCAATCCGTCACCCACATGTTGGATTTCACAGACTTGATGATAAGTTACTCCTTGACGCAAGTACTCCAGCATTTCCCAAGACACCACTCCCAGACTGAGGAAAGAATCTTCGGGTATCAAATCATCTCGCAGGGAACGGAACTTCGGGGAGACTTGCTCGCCCAATTCTGGTTCTCGGACACCAAAGCCTGCCATTTCTTCTAATTCTGTTGCCAATTGCGGCATGGTAGAGACAGTCACAGAAACTGACTTGGTGGCTTCATGTAATTCAGGCAGAGAAATGCGATAGCGACGACTAAGGCTAGGAAAAGTGCCTTCAAAAAGTTGGCGGCGACGATCGCGGATAAAGCGACTAAGACTTTCTAGCGCCACGAAGACAACCAGCGCTTCTTCGTCATATAAAACAGACCTGAGTCCTTCTAAAGGGTGGATATTGCCAAAGGTTGGCTCAATTTCCGACAACGGCAGATCTGCTAAATCGCTAACTGCATCTTCATCTTCGTCAGTGTCATCTGCACGCTCAAAGGTGAGAAACAAGCAATCTTGTTTCAAGAAAGCTTCTTCTAAAAGCCCTTGGGGTTCGTCATCCCGTAAAACCGCTGCTCGAAACTGCTTAAGGGAATCTTCTGAGCGATAAAACAAAATCCCGTGTTCCATCCCCAACATTCCCATTACCGAGGCGTAGAGTGTACCAACATCCCACTTATTAATCTCAATTGACAGGATTTGGTGTTCTTCCAAAAATTCCCAAGGCGCTGCTTGCCAAATTGTATAGGCTTTATCTCGTAAAGCTTGTGCATACTGTGGTGGTAAATCGGGGATTTGACTATCGATGATTTCGGCAAACCCACGAAACAGTTCATCAATCAAGGGCAATTCTGGTGTGTAGTCAATAGCAATGTCCAAATCTTGCAGCACCCCACGCAAGTAGAATTGAATCTCGCGGTCTTTGACCACAATTTTTTGGGGTCTGGCGGGTTTGGCCGGACTGTGGGGATGTTCCATCGCTCGCATTAAGGTGCGAACAATTGCTTCTGGTCCTGTTTCTGGAGCTACCACGTCCATTCCTCGGACGATGCCTTGTGAGCCATCCACCCAAAGAATACATTCACCCTTTGCCTCTGAGTCGGAATGCTGGGTGTGCGATGATGACATTGGACGACGATCGCCCTCCCATACAGAAGGAATTTGAGTAAGTTTCTTCAACCGACGACTGGTAGAGCGATTAAAACTTGTCATAGAGTAAGTTAACCAAAAGAAGCAATTTTGGAAGTAGAGCTTTGGAAATGGCTAGCCTCGGATGAAATTTGCCTGACTGCACCTGAAGAGTGGTTGCACCTCAGGCTGGAACTCCGAAAATACCGAATCTCTAAACACACCGAGTCTCTCAATTCTAGAATAAAAATCTTTGGCTGCTTTTAACGGAGTGTTTACAATTTGGCAATTAGCAACATCAATGTCGCTAGAATAAAAACAAAAACCCAAGGGCAACCTCGGGACATTGATATGCTTAAATTAGCTACTGGTTAAACTACTTAAGGAGTTGAAAAAGCAGATGACACAAGCAACTCAGCCTCAACAACGCGGTATTCAGTTGAGCGAAGCAGCTTTACGCCAAGTAAAGTTCCTCCGGGACAAGCAAGGCACAGACTTCTGCTTACGAGTAGGAGTACGACAAGGTGGCTGCTCTGGAATGTCTTATATGATGGACTTTGAGGATGCCAGCAAGATCGCTCCTCAAGATGAAGTTTTTGACTATGATGGCTTCAAAATCGTTTGCGATCGCAAAAGCTTACTTTATCTCTATGGCTTAATGCTTGATTATAGTGATGCCATGATTGGTGGCGGCTTCCAATTCACTAACCCCAACGCGGCTCAAACTTGTGGTTGCGGCAAGTCATTTGGGGTGTAATATTGTCAGTTGTTATTTGCTGTTGACCACTGACTACTGACCACTGACTATTGACCATTAGCTAATATTTTATGACTCAAACAGTTGAATCCCTGTTTGACACAGGTTTGGAACGTTATAAAGCTGGTGAAGCAGCGGATGTTTTAATCCCTGTGTTTAAAGAAGTATGCGATCGCGCTCCTAAAACTAGTTCCGCTTGGATTTGTTTGGCGTGGCTGTATATGCTCGACAACCAATCTAACTTGGCTTACAAAGCTGCACAGAAAGCTGTAAAGTTAAATCCACAAGACCCACAGGCTAGGGTTAATCTTGCTGTAGCTATGCTAGAAACAAGTCAAAAAGGCATACGACAACACATTGATTTTGTCAAGCAGTTAATTTTTGTTAACCCCGAATGGCGGGATGAAATACAAAACAGTATTGAAGATGGTTTAAGCAGAAAACCAGATTGGCAGAGTTTAGCGAAAGTCAAAAACTGGATATTTGAAGAGTAATTGGGGACTAAGTAAGATGGGGGAAAGGTAAGCCAGCACGGTCTTGGGGAGGCAGTGCGGTGAACGGTTTCCCCGGCATAAACCACAGCAGGTGGTTTATGCTCCACTTTCTTCATGAGAGAACCCCCGCAACAGAGTGTCTCACCGCAGTGGCTTCCCATGAACGATTGGCGTTAGCGAAGCGCTAGCAACGCAAGAGCTTCATCCCGGAGTGGTTAAAGGAAAAGGGTAAGAACTCTGTTTAATTCTTTTTCTCCTTACCCTTTAGCTCTTACCTAAGGCGAAGCTTTCCCCCTTACCCTTTTCCCAATCCCAACTCCCTATTCCCCGATTTTTAGTCTCTTTATGAAAGATAAATTTTTAAGCTGGCTCAATCTAGTTTTAGTTGCTGATGTATTCTTAGTTTTGTTCGGTTTTGGCTGGTTAGCGATCGCGGCGATTGGTGATGCTGCCGGAATAAACCTAGGTCTGGATTTATGGCATCAACTCTGGCAACCTGTATTTAACCCGGCTATTGGCATTCTTATGGGTGGTGCTATTCTTAGTGGTCTGATCGGTTGGATTTCGAGAAAATTTCTCACTGATTAGTCAAGAGTTAAAAATAAAGTTTAGCGACTTCCATAGAATAAGTTGTCTACCGTTCCAGTTAACCGCTGAATACCTAGCTTCAGCCTGCCGCCCTGGATAGATGAAATCGCAATACTTGCAGTTACAACTACTGACAATAGATATTCCCATTGCAATCCCTGAGTAATAACTAAAGAGATGGCTAATGCGATCGCCAAACGCTTGTTCAACTTTTCTATCGCATACATAGGACATTAAAGGTTGGGGGTGTACTTATCTTCGATATTGCGGAGACGGGACAAGTCTCAGCTGCAACCCCAACTAGAGGATTCACTGAAGGAGAAGACTGTATAGTACTGCTTGAAAAAGAAGAGGATCGAGAGCAAGAAACGTTAACCCGTCAGATTATTAGTTTTCGGAAGGTAGGTAAACACTATAGAAGGGATGACGAATTACAGCCCCTGCTATTGTATAAACGTATATATGTGGTGCAAGAACTTAGTCAGTTAGGCTTCCAGGTTCAAACAATCCGTAGTTATGGGCAGTACCAGTTGCGTCAAGTTAATGTAGCATTTATTGCATCTAAAGCGGCATAAGCTGACAGACAGAGTAAAAACTGGGCTACTAATATTTCAGTTTAGCTATAAGCTCCACTTGGAGAAATCCCAAGACCCTTACAGGTGAAGCTCAGTCGTCGCTACTGCTAGCGCTAACGACACTTCCTACTCTGCGGGAAGGCGTTCCGCCTACAACGGAGGAAACCCTCGCAACAGAGTGTCTCACCGCAGTAGCTCCCCTTGTGAGAAACTCGCTAATGACAGGAACTATCAAGACGGAGACTACTTCACCGGATTGCTTTAGGAATTATGAATTGGTATTAGATTTCCACACTTACTGGAGATTTTTTATGAAGCTCTACTACGTAACTTTAAATAATACAGATGAAGCCCGTCAAATTGGTCGAGCATTGCTTGAGCAAAAGCTAGCAGTGTGTGTCAACTGGTTTCCTATTACCTGTGCTTATAGTTGGCAAGGAGAAATTACAGAGGAACTAGAAATAGTGCTAATTGTGAAAACTCAAGATGGCTATGGTGCTGAGATTGAAGAACTAATTCGGCAACACATTAACTACACTAACTTTATTGCAGAGATTTCACCCTCAGCTATCAATCAAGGATTTCTAGGTTGGTTGAATGCTGAAGTTCCTCAAAGAACACTACAAACTAATTCGTAATTCATACTACAAAAAATGCTTATACATACAGAAGACAATACATTCTTTCCTAATTTGGGATAAGATATCTTGGAATTATATGCAACTATTTGAAACTAGTGAGCCTTTTGACTACATTGCCTTGCTAAGTCTTTAGCACAGGAGTTTGCTCAGACAGCGGTGGAAAGAGATGCTAAAGGGGGAACGCCAAAGTCGGAGCGCGATCGCTTGTGTTAAAGTACCCTAATGAAACTCCTGATTTTCAAGGAATACGGCGGACTGGGCGAAACTTGGATTACTACACTCAAAATCAATCGTGAATTTCCTAGGGTTGATAGTTCTATTGCTCACGTCTTCTCTTACCTCCATCTCAGTGTGGTGATTCCACACATCTTCAGGGTGACAAGGGAGAATAACTCTTGACAACTGACAACTAAACTATCAACCGATGTTTAAATGACTAACCAAACTATTCGTGTGGTCGCTCGTTTAATTGCTTTACCTGAAAAAGTAGAAGAACTCAAAGCTGTACTTATAGAACTGATTGAACCAACCCGACAGGAAGCAGGTGTGATTAAGTATGAACTTCTACAAAACCAGTCCGATCCAACAGACTTCACTTTTGTGGAGGAATGGACTTCTAATGAAGCCCTACAGGCTCATCTAGACTCACCTCATCTCCAAGCGGGAGCAGCCAAACTAGAAGGTTTGGTGGCTGCTGCACCGGACATTCGCCGTTACCATCTTTTGGCATAGTGCAAAATTGACTAAGAACAATTTAGGAGTCAGAATAAATCCCATATAATTGCCTCCTTCTATCTAAAATCCTAATATTGAAGCGATCGCTCCAGAATCGATGCAGCAATCTGAAGTATGTTAATCCTCAGGGATTAGTCTAAATTCAGAGTTGCAAAATCCATGTGCCAATTACTAGGAATGAATTGCAATGTTCCAACGGACATTTGCTTTTCTTTTGAAGGGTTTTCTGCACGGGGAGGAAAAACCGATCATCATAGTGATGGTTGGGGCATTGCTTTTTTTGAAGGAAGGGGGTGTAGGTTATTTTTAGATGAAAAACCCTCTATTACTTCTCCGATCGCAGAGTTGGTGCGATGCTATCCCATCCACTCTACCCATGTGATTGCTCATATCCGCAAAGCCACCCAAGGAGAAGTTGCCTTACACAACTGCCATCCCTTCCGCAGAGAACTTTGGGGAAGGTATTGGGTATTTGCCCACAATGGCAATTTACCTGAGTTTGAGCCAGAAAATATGGGTTTCTATCAAGCTGTGGGTAACACTGATAGCGAAAAAGCATTCTGCATGATGCTAGAAACCTTACGAGAACAATTTCCTGAAGGTAAGCCTACCCTAGATAAACTATATTCTGTCCTGCGTAAAGTAACTGATAAGCTAGCATTACTAGGTATTTTTAATTACTTACTATCGGATGGAGAACACTTTTTTGCCTATTGTTCAACTAAACTGAGCTATATTGTGCGTCAAGCACCTTTTGCTGCTGCCCATTTGATTGACCAAGACATGACTGTAGATTTTCGAGAGGTGACTACTGAACGCGATCGCGTCGCTGTCATTGCCACTACTCCTCTCACTGATAATGAAGTTTGGACTCAGATTCAACCAGGAGAATTGCTAGTTTTTCAAGATGGTTTGCCGCTAAAATATGCGTTCACTTGATAATGAGTGTAGGTTGGCTAGAGTTTCTTTATCCAACCTACGCTTTTTTGTTTTCACTTTAAATCAAACAATGACTTGAATGCTAGAGCTATTACTGTAATTAGAAAAATCCGGCACAACCACATATTACTTACTTTAATGGCAATGCGCGAACCAACTATTCCACCAATAAACATAGTAATACTAAGATTTTGATATTGATAGTTACTATTTATTTAATTACATGAATGTATCAAAAGATAAAATAATTGACAATTTTTTTGAGCTTATAAATGATAAATAAGCGATCGCACTAGCAGGCAAATATGATGCTTAAACTACCTTGGTAAAACTATTGCTTGGATTTTAAGTCAAGATATTCCAGTAAAAATAGCCTGTCTTTAACAACTAGGACAGTAGCTATTTCCCAGTAAGTTATTGAAATGCACAATAGCTCAATTGTGATGACAACTTGATACTTGCAAGTAAAAGTATTTTTCATTGCCCAGCAAACTGGTAAAATCTGCATATTCTCGATAGAGAATATGAAGTTATTATCTTTTGTTTGCTATTTGATACCAGCAATCATCTATTACCGTAAACTGAATATAACAGTATTCCTATCGATGAACAGTAAATAAAGAGGAGAAAACGCAATGACTTTGTGGCACCGCTCACTGAAAATATTACAAGCGATAGCTCAGCAGAGATCGTATAGATTCAGACTGAACTCATTCAAAGGCTTTGTATCACTTGCACTAGTAGGAGCTATTTTGAGTGTGGCGCTTGCCGCCTGTGGTGGCAATGAAGCTAATTCTTCTACTGAAACACCTAATGCTAGTCCTGTTTCTGCTAGCAAGCAGAATGTTGAATTAACGCTGGTTTCCTTTGCCGTTACTAAAGCTGCTCACGAAGCCATCATTCCCAAATTTGTGGAACAGTGGAAGAAAGAACATAACCAGACTGTCACCTTCAAGCAAAGCTATGGCGGATCTGGTTCTCAAACTCGTGCTGTCATCGATGGTTTGGAAGCGGATGTTGTTCACTTGGCATTGGCTGGAGACACCGAAAAGATTCAGAAAGCTGGACTGATTGAGTCAGGATGGGAAAAAGAAGTCCCCAATAATGGCATCGTTTCTAAATCTGTAGCAGCAATAATAACTCGTTCAGGCAACCCTAAAGGTATCAAGACCTGGGCAGATTTAGAGAAAGACGGGGTAAAGCTAATTACCGCCGATCCCAAAACCTCTGGCATTGCTAAGTGGAATTTTTTAGCACTTTGGAACTCAGTAATCAAAACTGGTGGCGATGAGGCTAAAGCTACTGAATTTGTCACCAAAGTTTACAAGAATGTACCAATACTGACTAAAGATGCGCGCGAAGCGACTGATGCATTTGCCAAGCAAGGTCAGGGAGATGTATTGATCAACTACGAAAACGAAGTGATTCTGGCACAACAAAAGGGCGAGAAAGTTGACTATGTTGTTCCTGAGGTGAACATTTCTATCGATAATCCAATTGCCGTAGTGGATAAGAACGTCGATAAGCACGGTACTCGTGAAGTTGCTGAAGGTTTTGTTAAATTCCTCTATAGTCCAGAAGCACAGCAGGAATTTGTAAAATTGGGATTCCGACCAGTGGATGAGAAATTAGCCCAAACAAAGGAAGTTACAGACAAATATCCCAAGGTGAAAACTCTGGGTATAGTACAAGACTTTGGTGGATGGAGTGAAGTTGATAAGAAGTTTTTCGCAGATGGCGGTATTTTTGACCAAGTTCAAGCCAAAATCAAACGTTAATTAGCCATTAGGGGCGCAAGGTCTTGCGCCCCTACAGTGAGTGGCCAGTAGACAAAGAAACAACTGACAACTAACAACTAACAAAAACTTCTTTTGAATTTTCAAGCTTGAATTTTTAGCTATGACCATATCCCCTACTATAGAAGTTGAAGGTAAAACTCCGGCTTGGAAAGCTTTCTTGCGCCAGTTGGTACGGCTTCCTTGGACTTGGCGAATTACATTGATATATCTAACAGTGATGTTATTTCTCCCCATAGCTGCTATGTTCCTGAAAGCAAGTACGGAACCTCCAGCTAGATTTTGGGCGATCGCTACTAGTCCGATTGCCTTAGCAACCTACAATGTCACCTTTGTCACCTCAATATTTGCTGCTCTACTAAATGGGGTATTTGGTACTTTAATTGCTTGGGTTTTGGTGCGCTACGACTTTCCCTTGAAACGCTTGGTTGATGCCACAGTCGATTTACCCTTTGCCCTACCAACTTCAGTGGCAGGTTTAACATTGGCAACAGTTTACAGCGATAACGGCTGGATTGGTTCACTATTAGCACCTTTAGGAATTAAGGTATCTTTCACCCGTGTGGGTGTTGCGGTAGCAATGATATTTATCTCACTGCCATTTGTAGTGAGAACTGTCCAACCCGTACTTCAAGAAATGGAACATGAAATTGAAGAAGCTGCCTGGTGTTTGGGTGCTTCTCAATGGCAAACCTTCTGGAAAGTGATTTTGCCGCCTTTATTTCCCACAATTTTGACTGGTATTGCCTTGGGTTTCTCGCGTGCAGTGGGGGAGTATGGCTCGACCGTGATTATCTCTTCCAATACGCCTTACCAAGATTTGATCGCACCTGTGCTGATTTTCCAACGTTTGGAGCAGTATGACTACTCTGGCGCGACAGTAATTGGCATAGTTCTACTGTCAATTTCATTGGTGCTGCTTTTAGCAATTAACTTCTTACAAGCATGGGCAAGACGATATGACAGTAGATAAGCCAAGTTTTCACTCAACAACTGAGACGAATACAAGTACAGCCAAACCCAAACAGAAGAGTTGGATACCAGCACTTTTGATTGGGATAGCGATCGCTTATTTAGCCCTGATTCAATATATCCCTGCTCTCAACGTTTTTATCCAAGCTTTCAGTAAGGGAGTTGGGCCATTTTTGTCCAACCTGAGCCGACCTGCATTTCTTCATGCAGCTTGGCTGACGCTGATCCTGGCTGTGATTGCCGTGCCTTTAAATACAGTATTCGGACTGTGTGCAGCTTGGGCGATCGCCCGTCACAAATTTCCAGGACGCGCCGTAGTCTTAAGTATTATTGACCTGCCCTTTTCAATTTCCCCTGTAGTGGCAGGATTAATGATTGTACTGCTCTATGGACGGAATGGGTGGTTTGGCCCTTGGCTCCAGGCACATGACATCAAGATTATCTTTGCCTTTCCAGGTATGGTGCTAGCCACGGCGTTTGTAAGTATGCCCTTTGTAGCCCGCGAAGTCATTCCAGTTTTGGAAGAGTTCGGCAAGGATCAAGAAGAAGCTGCAAGAATTTTAGGTGCTAAAGACTGGCAAGTATTTTGGCGGGTTACCTTGCCCAGTATTCGCTGGGGCTTACTATACGGTTTGATTTTGACTAACGCCAGAGCAATGGGTGAATTTGGGGCGGTTTCAGTAGTATCTGGGAACATTGCCGATCAAACCCAGAGCTTACCACTGTTTGTCGAGGACGCTTACAAACAATATGAAACCGAAGCTGCCTTCTCAGCAGCTGTACTGTTGGCACTGCTAGCAGTAGTAACCTTGGTGCTGAAGGAGATTCTGGAACGGAAGACCCGCATTAAAGATGTCGATTAAGTAAGAGATTGAGTATTGGCTATTGGGAAAACTCTTCCCCAGTCCCCACTCCCCATTTTCATTGGAAGTGACAATTATGGCTAGTGACAATACGCTTACCCATAAACGAATTCGAGTCAGGATTCCCAAAGACTATCACCAGGAACCTGTCATTTCTCGCCTAGTGTCCGAGTATGGTTTGACTGTGAACATTACTGCGGCAATTCTGGGAGCCAATGCCGTTGGAGATGGTTGGTTCGATCTTGAGTTGCAAGGAACAGATGCACAAATTCAGAGTGGACTAACCTATCTCTATGACTTAGAACTAGAAATTTGGGATGACACCAAAATAGATGATTGGTGAAAAACCAGTTTGCATATGTTCATACTAATGTCATGAAATTGCAATAGTTTTGTCAAATTCTTGTGTGATAGTTAATTCGGGCTAAACAATATGCTCTGCAACAAGGTGGGACTTCCTACCTTTTACTTATTTCACAAAAACTATCATCACATAGCTTGATGAATAGTAAATTTCTCCAGTGAACAATCATGTGGCTAATTAAGCGAAAACCCCAGTATTTTCAGGGGTTTTTTCCTTTTAAGCATCCTTCACAATTTATTTTCTTCTGATTGATTGCAGTCAAAATAAAAAATGCGTAAGTTCTAGCGTTATGAAATACTTTTTAAGTCGATATTAAGATGGCATTTGGATTGGCGTGACTAGCCATAATAAGTATAGACTACCAATTTATGGTTTGGAATAACAAGAATCTCTCCTTCGTCTTTGGTGGAGTAGTAGCTTCCTTTTTTAGAAGCAGCCACAAGAATTTTGGACAACAGTGAGCTACTTGCACCCGAACAAGATAAACCTGGCCAAGAGCCTTCACTCGTCCATGAATCGGGAACTGGTGTTTCTTTCCACGAGCTATAGGTGTAGTAGCGCTCTTTGCTTTTTCTTGAATAGATAACGTCGTTAAAAAAATCAAGCCCTTCGCGGTCAATGGCATCGGCAGTTGCATTTGATAGTCGAAATATAGCTGCGCCACAACCCTCTCGAAAACCAGTCTCACCGCCAATTTGTATAGCGTAGTGGCATGGCAAGGCTAAAATGTTGCATTAAAAATCTCTGAAAAATTGAAGTTTAGACACATAATCGAATTTTTCTATTGCACTACTTTAGCCTTGACACGCCAGTAGGTTACGTCAATTTTTGCGGGAATACTCCCACTATACCAATGGTATTGAAAAGCTGACCATAATACATATACAGTAATAATTATTGAGATAATGATTTTTAAAAAACTTTTCATTATTCAGGCAAAGGAGTTGAACAATTCAAAGCTAACCTCCTATGGTAGCAAAACCTTCCGTTTCGTCTACTCATTAATCTTATTAAGCAGCATCAATGAAGTTAATGGGACTTAGACAAAAAGTAATCAGAAAAAACCTCAAATTTATATACACAAAGACTTTGACATCGTTAAGCCTAGTTTCTTAATATATCTTGGTTTCAAGCATTTTTGAGACTTTGGTATATTTTCCTTGCCCTGCATGGATTTGAGGCTTGTTTATGCCTTAAAAATGTTTAAGTCCCGTTAACCTTATCTCCATGCTAAGTTAGAACTAAATTATCTCGGTGAACGACTGTTTCTGCACCGGCATAGCCTAAAATCGTGGGAATTTCTCTGGAGTGACAGCCGCGAATTTTTTGCAATTCTTCGCTGCTATAGTTCACAAGTCCTCTGGCAATTTCGTTACCACTGCTGTCACACAATTGCACAGCGTCTTGAGTGTCAAATTCTCCTTCTACTGCTTTTATCCCAGCTGCCAATAATGATTTTCCAGCCTGTGCGATCGCAGCGATCGCACCTGGATCTAAATATAACTTTCCAGCAGGCACTAAACCGTAAGCTATCCAACGTTTCCGGGCAGAAGTTGGTTCAGGTTGCGGTTCAAAGTGAGTACCAAGTAGTTCCCCTTGTAAAATTTTGTCAATATTGCGAGGAAACCGCCCTTGTGTAATTACAGTCCGCACTCCCGCAGCGATCGCAATTCTTGCAGCAGATATTTTTGTCACCATACCGCCAGTACCCCATTGAGAACCCTGAGAGCCTGTTTGTACCTGTAATTGCGCTAATTCTTTAATGCTACTCACCAAAGCGATCGGCTGGGCATCCGGTACAGAACGGGGATCGGCTGAGTACAGCCTATCTACATCTGTGAGCAAAAATAGCCAATCTGCTTGTACTAGGCTGGCTACCAAGGCTGAGAGGGTGTCATTGTCGCCAAATTTCAGTTCGTCCACCGCTACCGTATCATTCTCATTCACTACGGGGATTACTCCCAGTGCTAGCAGTTCCCGAAAGGTGTTGTAAACGTTGAGATAGCGGCTGCGTTGAACTAAATCGCTGCGAGTCAGTAAAACCTGAGCAATTGGCTGTTGCAAGGTAGTAAATAAATCGTCATACACGCGCATTAATCGTCCTTGCCCTACTGCTGCTACTGCCTGTTTAAGAGCGATCGCTTTTGGACGTTCGGTTAAGCCTAAGCGCGCACAACCCACCCCCACAGCACCAGAAGACACCAAAATCACTCGATGACCTTGCTGTCTCAAATAACACAGCGTTTCTGCTAAGGTAGCGATCGTGGAAAGTGCTAGTTGTCCAGTTTCTGGTTGAGTAAGGCTAGAAGTGCCGATTTTGACGACAATAGTTTTGGTCATTGGTTATTAGTTAGTGGTCAGTAGCAACGGACAACTATCTAAAAAATTGTAAAGCGCCAGTCCCTCTATAATGAAGGCTGACGCTTTACGTGTTTATATTTATTTTGTATGAGCTAGGGTCTTTTATCGGCTGACCCCATGTTATTAATACTTATGATCCCCGATTTTTGCATGTCAGTAGGATTTCTTAATCATTTTTTTAGATTTACTTTCCTGACGATTTGTCAATGTTTGTGAATTTTGTTTTGTTCAGGAGTGATAGACGCTCCCAAGAATTCTGAGATCCAAACTTCAAAGTTCCTTATGGGATGGGAACGCAGGGCAACATCCGGATGGACGATTGGTTCGACCAAAATAGTAAACATCCCTAGGCGATTACCTGCTAAGACATCGGTAAATAAGCGATCGCCTACCATCGCTACTTGCTGCACTGGCAGATTCATCGCTTGGAGTGCTGCTCTAATTTTGCGTCGCGAAGGCTTGGCTGCACCCAAGTAATATGGCAGGTTAAGAGAGCGGGCAATTCCACCGATACGTGCTTCACTGAGATTATTGCTCACCAAACACAGATCTGCAAATGAACGGATTTGCTCCACCCATTGTTTTAGTTCTGGCGAAGCTATCCCTACTCTCATCGGCACTAAAGTTTCATCTACATCCAACACTAGTCCCTTCAGCCCGTATTGTTGGATAATATTTGGTGTCAGGTTCAACACTGAACCCTCTAATATCAAGTTAGGCTGTAAGAACTTGTTCCACGTCATAAGCTTATCTGCACAAGCAACATTGACTGAGCAGCTATTTGACAGCTGCCCAAAGCCTATTTAAATATAATTAAAAATTTTAATTTTTAATTATTGATTTTATTCAACTTCATTAAAAAGGTGTTCTTCTAAAAGTGGTTGGACTTCGCGGAACTCCTCTGGAGACAGCAATACTGGTTGACCTGTTTTTGATATCCGTGCAAAAAACAGAAGTGGATCGAGGGGAGTATAAATGGCATACTCCTGGTCTTCAAAATAGAAGCTAGCAAGTAGCTGTAATTGCTCTGGCTCCAAATCTGCCTCTTCGTCTTCGATTTCGAGGGTAAAAAGTTCTGACTCTTCCACAGATGGTAAATCACCTGCAACCGTGAGAGCATAGGCAGTGTTCTTGACGATCAAGTTTTGCTCAGCTAAGACAGCTTGAGCAGTGCCAAAAATCCGCTCAATGACAGCATCATCGTCCACTAGAATTGCTTCTTCTTCCTCTTCTTCACCTTGCCAAGCAAAAATTTCTATGGGTGAATCTACAGGAAGCAGTAAAACATATTCTTGATCGTCAACTGAAAGCGAATGCTCAATATAACATTCGAGAGTTCGCCCTGTATCATCGCTCAAGGTGATAGTACCTGCATGAGCGCGATCGTTATCTTCAGGAAATGGAGAGGAAAACATAACCGACTTGTGAAACTTTATAAATATCAGCAGATGTGAAAATCGCTTTACTGTTTAATGACAAATTATGCCAAGCAAATAGCTTCAGACGGAAATACAACTACTGGGTAATAGCTTTCAGAATATCACGTTAAAACGTATCAATATTCTATAGCTACTACGGGCCTTTGGAAATTGGCTCGTCTTGTATCCAGCCATTGTTGCAAAATTAAAGATGCTGCCTTACGGTCAATCAATCCTTTATTGCGTGATGGAGAACGGTTTTCAGCTATTAACAGTTGCTCTGCTTGAAATGAAGTTAATCGTTCATCGACATATTCCACAGGCAGTTTCAGAGCTTTAGCAAGTCTCGTGGCAAATTTTTGCACTTGACGGGCTTGAAATCCCAAAGAGCCATCCATCGAATAAGGCAACCCGATTACTAGGACTTGCACCTGACGCTCGTTAACTATTTGTCTTATTTGCTCGACATCTCTTTCAAAAGTGGTGCGTTCAACTGTGGTAATACCTGTAGCAATCAAACCAGTGCGATCGCACCCAGCCACACCAACCCGCTTGCGCCCCACATCTAACCCCAACGCTGAAATAAACGGCTTTGGTTGCTCTTGGGATGTCACATTAGTTCTCCTGCTTTACATCTGGTGAATCAGACTGGCAAGATACTTCCTGACTACAGTTTTTACTAAAGCTAACGGATTCCGGCTTGGTTGGCACAGTTCTATCTGATGGTGGTAGCTGCCTTGGTGGTGCCCATGACATCCCACCCGGTATCGGTTTACGTGCTGGTTGCAGTCCTTGTAGTACCTCAGTCCACTGAATTCCTTCTAGAGAGACAAATTTCGACTCTCGCAGTTTGTGCCAAACTGAGCGAGACATAATCAGCGTATGTTCTATGCGTTTTGCCCCAATACGTTCTAAATACTCTTCTCTTTCTGCTTGGTAGTCTGACGAAGCCAATTGCAACCCTTGCTGGGGAAAATCTTGAGCAATACGAGCTAGTTGTGAGAGCAACTCTGGATACAACCAAGTATAAGCAGGGTGAACCGTCAGTGTTGCCACGTGAGGAGTTTCACCTTTGCGGTCAAGTTGCACCTGAAAGTAACCTATAGCTGCTTTACGCTGGGGTTCAAACACGTACCCACTTACCACTTCTGTTTTAGTTACCCATTGCTTGACGGCATCAGTTAAAGCACCAAACAAACTGGTTTTGAAGTCGCGGGTGTTGCGATCAAACACCTGACGCACTAAAGGCGGCATTGAAGCTGTATCTAGTTGATATAGCAACTGGGCATCAGCATTACTTACTGGTAATAGATTGGGTAAATCTGGCTCTGATTGCGCTAATTCAGTCAACAATTTAGGTTCAATTTCCCAATATGTCATTTCTGCCAGACGCTGAAATCCATTTTGTCGATAAAGTGCCAGTGCCTCTTTGTCATTAACATTTACTTCTAATAACCAAGTCCGAGCTTCTAAAATCGACTCAAAGCAATAGCGTAAAAGTTGCGAGCCAATTCCTTGCTTATCGGCAGCACGATCGAGCTTTACCTGGTCAACCCGCCAAGTACTGCGTGTACGGTTAAACGGCGACACTTGAATCATTCCTAGAAGCACACGCCCTTGCTCTGCCACATAGGCACAGAAACGATACTGTAATGGGTTGGGGAACCAACTCAAAAATTTGAGTAACCCATACCAGCGACGCAGCCCTTGCATCTGGCGTATGTCGAAGCTATCCCTCTCTTCAGAAGTGGGAGCTTGTGATGACTCTTGAGTTAGTCGCTCAAGTCCATCCAGATCCCGGTATTGGACTGGACGGATGACAACACTGAGATTTCGAGGAAGTAATGAGGTCATTTTGATTCGAGCTGCCATTTAGCCCTAACTAACTGCTCTTGGGAGGAACTGCTGCAATCATCTTAACGGCTTTCCACTCCTTGCTATTGCTCCAAAAGGGTGATTTTCGTAGCTTTAATCGTTAAAAAACCAGAAAAAGCAGAATTGATGAGTACGCCGTTGGCGTTGACACGACAATATCTGCTTTTATTTTATTTTAATTTTAATTAAAATTTGTATATCCTATAGCCCTTGCCGAGAAATTAGCTTCTCAAAGTTGGCTTGGGTCTGATGGAGTAATTGTTCTCGACTATCTTCAATTGTGTGCTTTAGGGGTGGAACCAGATTGCGAGCTTGTAGAGTCATGTGAAGCTGTAGATGGGCAACGTATTCACTGAAATCTTCATTTGGTGCAACTGTGCCCGTTAATAAATTTGATTCCATTGCCACTGCGTTCTCCTTTACTAATCTTGTACGTTTCTTCACATCGTTAAAACTTATCACGTTGTTTTGCTGAGCTTCTCAATTCGCAACGAAGTTTAATGGTTGTTTAGGAATGCTCAGGAGCTAATTGCCTGACTGTTGGCAAAGCCGACCATAGTCGCCTCAAGTAGGGAAACGCTTGACGCTCGTAACGCTCAAGGACTCGCTAACACCACGATACTATCTCCCCAATGCAGTAGCTCCCTGAGACCGCGCTGACTAACCTGCGGAGGGTTTCCCTTTCCAAAGTTGCCACAACGCGGGGAACCCACGCAAGGCACTTTTCTTCGCAACGCTGTCTCACCTTGTTCCCATTCCCTTTGACTAAACTTTACCCGAAACCTCAGTAGCTATATCCATCCCAGGCAACGGGGAATGTGTAATCTGAAAATAAGGGTAAATCATAATTATCGCTACGAGTTTCTTCATCCAGTACCTTGACGACTTTGTTATAAATATCTTCTGCGTGTTGTGGGGAATCACCGATGCTGGTTAATCCCAATTTACCAAACTGCGACAGACAACCCATAAGGTGAAACACCGTGCCTGTTTCTGTCCCGCTGTCAAAGTGTAGCCTGTGGTGAGCGATGATATCCATCAAATCGTTGGGTAACAATCCCCGATAGCGGTCTTTTTGCAGGTTGTCAGTGGCAATATAATATTTAGGCCGCCCTTGCTGACTGTAAAATAACCCCGTAGAAAGGTCATAGCGACCGTTAGTTAATAATTTCAGGGTCATGAAAGGATGAGTAGTGCCGCCCTTACGCAGGTTAATTTCGATCGCCTGAATGTCCCACTCTTTATTACCTTTGTCAACAGTAATAAAATCTACTCCAAATCGCTCTAATGCCCCTTTTTCTGCCAGTTTTCTGCCAACTTGTAATCCCAATTGTTGCAATTGCAACCGATAGCTTTCATCCGCAGGAAATCGGCAACCTAGATAAATTTGCCCGTCTGGTCCTCCGAGAATTTGGTCGTGGGTTGAGAGTATTTCCACTTCGCCTGTGGGTGTGATGCGTCCCTGCACGCTGGGCGATCGCTTGATTTCCCCTTCCACAAATGCTTCTACAATTGCCCCTAACTCTGGAATTCGTCCGGCAAAATTCGTCCAAGTCTCTTGTTTGGCTTGGAAGCGGAGACTTGAAAAGCGATCGCTGATTGCTGTTAATCTTTGGGCAGGAGAACCTTGACCTGGTGCTAAATCCATAATCGGTCTTAAATCTAACAGTGCATTCCCTTCTCCAGATATGCCTTCGTTAAGTTTTACTACCATCCGTTGTAATGTCGGCTGGCGTTCCCACAAATCACAAGCTGCTGTTGCTAAATCTTGCTGATTCCAAACCCTCGTGCTGCCATCTGGATAAGGAACTCTACTTTCTGCAAAGATTTGCCGACTACCACTTTTTGTCCCCCAAATTTGCAAATCTGGTGCCGCCGCATACAATGGCACATTTAATTGTAAAGACAATTCTGCTTCCAAAAAGGTGGCGTTGTAGCACACCATAAATGATTTTTCTAACCTCAAAGCTTGGCGAATCCGTTCTGTCAATCTAGGACGTTCTAAAATCTTTTCGCTGAGGGGCTTGAGGGAAGAATCGTAAGTCGAAAGTAGCAGCAAGCGATTGCGGGCATGGGAAAATGGAATTCCAGGCAAAAGTTGTAAATAGTAATCAATAATACTGGGATGAAGTGGTGTTGATGTGACATAAATCAACCTAGTGCGAGGATTCCGCAAGCGCATCAAGGAAAAAAGTAATCTTTCTTCATAATGTTCGCAGCCTTCAATTTTTTGGAGTTCGCGCTGGTCAATACTCAGGGAGGGAATGACAACTATATCTGCCTCACTATTGTCGAATAGCTCGATGGTTTTCCAACGAGCGCGTAAAGTTAATTGAAGATGGCGAAACTTATCAACATGCTCTAACTCGGAAACATTTATTGTCACCATAATCCTTGCCCTGTAACGATCCCAACACTAATTTACTACTTTGGTATGTGCTAAAAAAGAAAATTTAAATTATGATGCGGTTAATGTACAGACTTCTTTGGCTGCGGACGTTAGCAATCCTCTTCTGCCATAGTAGGTATTTTTTTAATTAATGTGTTGTCTATGTACCTAAAGTAAGATAAAAAGTTATAAATATGATGATCTTGGCAACATAGGACAGTTTATCTTTAAAACTGTAAAAAGTTTTGTAATTCTGTAATAAAGGCATACATAGATATTTTTATGTATAGAGATATTGCATACAGACTTTTTGTTTGAGTTACTTGGGCAATTCCCTTCTAGAATAAAAACATTATCTGCAAAATTTATTACTAAAATTGCTAAACCTGGGGGGAGTGTTTATGAGCCGTCCAATAATTCTTGGTATTGTTGGTGATAGCGCCGCTGGAAAAACAACACTAACTAGAGGAATTGCTCAGGTACTCGGCCCAGAAAATGTCACACTCATCTGTACAGATGATTACCACCGTTACGATCGCCAGCAACGAGCAGAAATCGGAATTACTGCCCTCCACCCTGACTGCAACTATTTAGATGTTATGCAGCAGCACCTATCGTTGCTACGGACAGGACAGCCAATTCTTAAGCCAGTTTACAGCCATAAAACAGGTACATTTGAGCCACCACAGTACATCAAGCCCAACAAATTTGTAATTATTGAAGGATTACTGGGTTATTCTACCCGTGCTGCTCGTGATGCTTACGATGTTAAAGTTTACCTTGCACCGCCCGAACCACTACGAGCTAAGTGGAAAGTTAAACGAGATACCCAAAAACGTGGCTACACTGCCGAACAGGTGTTAGCGGAATTAGAAAAGCGCGAACCAGACTCAGAACAGTTTATCCGTCCGCAGCGACAATGGTCGGATATAGTGGTGAGTTTTTATCCTCCCACTGAAGAATCCGATGAAACCAATGGACATTTGAATGTGCGGCTAGTATTGCGTCCAACAATTCCCCATCCAGATTTTACTCCGATTATCAATTTGACCAACGATAATTCTGATTCGGCAATCCGCCTGGCACTAGATCGAGATATGAATAAGCCCGTAGATGTTTTGGAAGTTGATGGTCATGCCTCCTTAGAACAGGTGAATAAGCTAGAGCATATTATGTGTTCTGATATGCCCTACTTAAGAAATATCTGCGATCGCGAAAGTAATCCCGAACTTGGCAAAATTGCTGGCACAACAGGGGAAACAATCCAAAGCTATCCTCTTGCTCTTACCCAGTTGATTGTCACCTACCATATGCTCAAGGCAACACAAATCTACCAGTAATAATTCAAAATTCTCAATAAAACAATGGGCGATACTGGATTTGAACCAGTGGCCTCTCCCGTGTGAAGGGAACGCGCTACCCCTGTGCTAATCGCCCATGAGCGTTTAAATTAACATATCTTGCATTGAAATACAAGAGCAGAGGGGCAAAGGAGCAAGGGAGATATAACTCCTAACTCCCAACTCAGCACTCCTAATCCCCTTGAGGATACTCGTCCCACAAGGTTGTAACTTCACGTAAACTTTGGTGATTGCCATTACCTAAAATCAGATGATCTAGGAGTGGAATACCCAAAACCTGCGCCCCTGATAGCAGTTGGCGCGTCAATTCAATATCTTCTTGGCTGGGTTCTAGATTACCCGAAGGATGATTGTGGGCAACTATTACTCGCGTTGCTCCTTGACGAATGACTTCCCGAAAAATATCACGAGGAGACGCTAAAGTTTCAGTAGCTGTGCCAATCGTAATTACTTGCGTGCCCAGCAAGCGGTTCTTAACGTCTAAAAGTACTACAGCAAATCGTTCTTGTGTTTGCCACATCAAATCCTGACTGAGTGCAGCCGCAGCAGCAACTGGGCTATCAATGGGTGTACGGTCTAAAGGACGGGATTGGAAAGTGCGTTTGCCCAATTCAATCGCCGCTAGGATAGTTGTTGCTTTCGCTGGGCCAATACCAGGAATTTGCATTAATTCGGCTGGGGTAACTTCTCGCAGAACTGCCAATGGGTCACGTTGATGTTTGCTCAACTCCTGCAAAATATATTGTCCCAAGCCTACAGCGGAAAGTTTTCCCGGACCTTGACCAGTGCCTAGGAGAATTGCAATTAACTCAGCTGTGGCCAAGATTTTTGGACCGTGGGTCATTAATCGTTCGCGTGGACGCTCATTTGTAGGTATGTCGGCAATTCTGAGGCAATAGGTCATAGAACAACTACGAGAATAGTCACCAAATATGGAACTATCTTTAGTTATCCCTTGTTTGCTGTCATAATCATTTTTATTTGAGAAATTTTTAATTTCTGCAAATTTTCACTTTAGCTACATTTTTACAAATGTGCGATCGCTGGGTATTATAGCGACGCAAGAAATACTTAACTGAACTGTATTGGACTATAAAATTTGCAAAACAACTAGTGTCATATCATCAGTGTTTTGCTGCTCAGAACCGACGAATTGCTGAACTTGGTCAAATAGGTAATCTACAATCTCCTGTGGTCCACTGTAGTAGCTGCAAGCCACGCTGAAGGCGGCAACAAAGTTTTCTTCATCGAAGCGATCGCCACTTGCGGCAGCAGCATCAGTTAATCCATCTGTATAATAAATTACTGTATCTCCATGCTCTAACTGTGCCTGGGCATCTTCGTATTGGCTATTAGCATCTAAGCCAATCAACATTCCTAATGTATCCAATCGGGTGACAGTTTTTGTTGCTGCGTGCCACCACAAGGGAGGATTATGTGCTGCATTACTGTAAGATAAAATCCGCGTCTTGGGGTTGTATTCTGAGTAAAACAACGTCACAAAGCGGTGTGAATTTTCCAAATCCGCATACATGACTCTATTCAAGTTTTGCAGAATTCCAGCTGGGGAATTGCCATGTAATACTTCTCCCTTGAGCATTCCCCGCATCATCGTCATAATGAGCCCTGCGGGGACACCTTTACCCATGACATCCCCAATTACCAAACCCCAGCGACCAACTTCTTGACTAACTTTGCTATGTAATTGAATTTGATTGTGATTGGTAGGAATAAAGTCGTAGTAGTCTCCGCCAACACGATTAGCAGGTTTACAGCGTGCAGCTAGAACTGCGCCAGGAATATTAGGGCATTGACGTGGTAGCAGCCGTCGTTGAATTTCTGCTCCAATTTCTAGCTCTTGGTCTAGGCGTTCCTTTTTCCTGAGTTCTACAGCCAATTCATCGTTTTCAATCGCTACTGCTGTTTGATCTGCTACTAACCGGACTAATTTTTGCCTAGTATCTGTCCAACTATATTCCGGATCGCGGCTCAAGACATAAAGCCACCCCCTTTCTGTATGTTTTACCAGAATCGCCGTGCCAAAAATTTGTACATCTGGCCCCAAGTAGCGATGCATCTGATCGTCCAACATCCCAGTGGCGGTTGCTAAAGGAGCTGTATTGGGTAAAAAGGTGATTTGACTGCTAGCCGTTTCTAATGCTTTGCGGATATTTTTGCGCTGACGACTATCCTGCCAGTGTAATTGCTCTAACCTGACTTGTCCATTTGGTTTATAGAGAAACAGAGCGCTACCATCCGCGTCTGTGACTCTTGTTGCCATCAGCGGAATCAGCTCTAAAAACTGATTTAAATTATTAAAGCTTCTGAGGGCAAATCCCAAAGAACTCAGCAAATCTTGAATTTTGTTCTGTTCTCGGTGTAGCCTGGACACAAGTTCTTTTAGTGCTACGACTGGTGTGACATCCGTCGCGGCACTACTATTACTATCAGTGGGTTGAGAGGGCAGTTGAGACACAGTACCGATACTATTACACTTGAGAGCAGTAGATTTTAGATTACTTATTACTTCTTTGGTTTTAGGATTGCTAAACCATATTGGGACAAGCTTTGTCACTTTAGCAAGAGTATAAAGACGTAAGACGTAACTTTGTATAAATATTACATTTGCTTATTGCATTTCTATTTAGATATATTGGCTTTTAGCAGTGTATTTGTCGTCGAAAATTGCTTGGCAAAAGTCTGCAATTCCTGTCATACCCTAGAAAGTGATTCATTTTTTCATAACTTAATCAGCAAATCATACATCCTCAGGCATAAATAAATCCTTTCAACACAAAATAATTTTATGACGTTTTTAGAGTCCCTGATAGAGCTGATATCCTTCTCAGTCGAGAGGCTAGGAGGATTAAAAGAGTGTAACAGTGGGAAACAAAAAAGCTATCACTCATACTCAAAGCTGAAAATACACAAATTTAAGATGCACTTTAGCTTACTCAAAAAACAACTAGAAAGCTAGTAACACACCATTAAGAAAAACCATACCTCATATCCAAAAACTTTAACTTAAAAGTTCTACTAAATGTTTTAGTCGAAGATTACCTTTTAAACATATAATTTGCTAACAGAGAATATTTGTAATTTATCTTGCAAGTACATACTGAAAGTTAACTCAGTAGTGTTGTTTTAGCTTACTTACATTAATCAAGCATTTCGGAAACACTGGTAAAGACCCTTAAATGAAAGCTTCTCACAGAATGGAAAGTTTTCCGAACTTGCGCTGGGATTTTTCTTTGATCAACCCAATATTTGTGTTGCATATGGTAACCACGTTTGGGTGTAAGAAAAACAGCATTAGAGTGAAATTTTAGTAAAGTTTACCCATACCTTGTAGCAAACTAACAGTTTTAGATTTTTACCAATATTCTACTTACGGCAATTTTCAGGTTTACAAACTAAGGTTATGACAGGAAGTAGAGAATACTTAGTGCTGAAGAACCAGTGCGTAGCACTAGCGACGGTAGGAGCGTCGGCAGTCCTGTCTTAGGGGTTTCCCTAGAGCAAGAGGCGTGAGACGCTAAGAGCTTTAACGCAGCGAAACGTGAGTCCTTGAGCGTCACGAGCATCACCCGAAGGGAAGTTCCTTCTGTTGTAGAAACTGGCGTTGCTGAGTGTGGAGTTAGAAGCCAGAAGTCAGTAGCTTTATCTAACCTTCTGCCCCTATGACCCCCTACTTCCCCGCTTCCCTACTCCTCTGTTTCCCTGCTCTTGTACCCCCCTGCCTCCTGGCATTAGCTACTTAATAAAGCTTCAACAAACTCGTAGCTAGAAAAGGGACGCAGGTCTTCGATTCCTTCACCAGCACCAATAAAGCGAATGGGTAAACCTAGTTGCTGCACCACGGCAAGAGCAACGCCTCCCTTGGCAGTGCCATCCAGTTTAGTTAACACTACGCCACTAAGTTGGGCTGCTTGGGAGAAAACTTCAGCTTGGCGCAATCCATTTTGACCTAAAGTGGCATCTAAAACCAATAGAGATTCTATTTTGGCATTAGGAGCTTTTTTGTCAATAATTCGACGAATTTTAGTGAGTTCGTCCATCAAGTTTTTCTTATTTTGCAAACGTCCAGCAGTATCGACTAAAAGTAGTTCAGTCTCCCTGGCTTGAGCGGCGGCGATCGCATCAAAGACCACTGCTGCTGGATCTGTATTCTTACCAGGATTGGCAATTACTTCGACACCGCTTCTAGTCCCCCAAACCTTCACCTGTTCTACGGCGGCAGCGCGGAAGGTATCTGCTGCACCAATCAAGCATTTATAACCTGATTTTTGTGCTAAGTGAGAGATTTTGCCGATGGTAGTGGTTTTACCGGCACCATTAACTCCAGTAATTAACCAAATATTTAAAGTTTCTTTTTCTGGGGCAAAGCTAGGTTTGTAGGATTTTTGCAGCGGTTCATCCAACATACCACGTAAGATTTCTTTGAGGTAAGCGATCGCTTCCTCTGGTGGAGTTACTTCTTCTCGCAATTTTTTCTGAAGCGCATTGATAATGTAATCTGTCGCTTCTACGCCCACATCAGCTTGCAGGAGCAAAGACTCAATTTCAGTTACTGCTGCTTGGTTTAGTGGCCCTTGCCCAACAATTGCCTTCAATTGATTTAAGATGCCACGACGGGTTTTATCTAAACCTTGCCGTAGCTTTTTCAGCCAAGTAATTTCTTCAAGAGAAACGTCTTCTGGCCGCCTACCTTGGGCTGCTAATACTTCCGCTGACCACACAAACCCTTCATCAAAAGCCAGTCCAGGAAATTCCTCTGCTGTTTCTGGTGTAGTGGTCGATGCAGCAATAGCGGCTGATGGCTGCACTATTTCTGGTTGTGGTATTTCAATGGCACTAGCTATCAGTCGTTCTTGCTTGGCTTGCCGTTCTGCTGCTGCCCTTTCTAAAAAAGATAAAGTTGCTGGTGTTGTTGGCTGTGATACTTCTGATGTGTAAGATTCACTAGATGCTGATTTTGCTTCACCTACTGTCACTTCTGGGTTGGGAGTTGCAGGCTCCTTGGTAACTTTTGGCACTGAGGAAACTTCGGTTACAGATGCAGACAGTTCCTCAGTAGTTGTTGGGGCAACAGTTTCATTTGCTGCCTCTGCCTGTGGTGTTTCGATTTCTTCTGTTGGCTGTTCCTCAGCAGTTGTTTGAGCAACAGTTATGTCTGTCTCTAAAGATTGTGCCGTTTCATCTACTCCAGGTACAGTATCAACTGCTTGCGAAGTTTGTACAGCTTCTATTTCAGTGGTTGCTGTTTCTACAGTTTCGGTTGTTTCTGGTGGTGCTTGTGCAACTGCTGAATCAGATGGAGTTTCTGCTTCTTGGGATTGTTGTTTTTGCTGGATATTTTTGTAAGCAGCTTTAGCAAATGCCAACAAGTCTGCCGTTGAGTCTTGTGCAGTTTCTGCCGTTGGGGTTGACGTTTCGGCTGGTTCTGGTTGGGGTTCTTTTGCTGGAGGAGTTTCCCGCTGTTTGTTTTCAGAGGGGGTATCAGAGGAATCGTTGTATTGACGACGGAACCAATTAAAAACCATTGCAGCTTGGGTTATTAGTTGTTATGTAAGTTATGAGTTATAAGTTATGAGTTTAATTTAACTCTGTACTCTTTCCTGGGGTGAAACCCTCCGGGTTATCCTCACCTTTCATCTGTCAGGTGTCAGTAGTGCTGAGT
This sequence comes from Dendronalium sp. ChiSLP03b, assembly GCF_034531165.2. Taxonomy (NCBI): domain Bacteria; kingdom Bacillati; phylum Cyanobacteriota; class Cyanophyceae; order Nostocales; family Nostocaceae; genus Dendronalium; species Dendronalium sp. ChiSLP03b. The sequence goes on from NZ_JAVRBR020000016.1 coordinate 142,886, forward strand.
GGAGACGCGATTAATCGCGTCTGTACAAGAGTTAGGAGTTATTAAGAATTCCCCTCATCTCCCTTCCCTGTTCCTCTGCTCCCTTGCCTCTACTTAAGCGGTCTTTTTTTGTTCTGTGACTCGGCGCAGAACACCATTAATAAAACGATGGCCTTCATCTCCACTGTAGCGTTTGGCTAACACTACAGCTTCGTTAATGGCCACGCTGTCTGGAAGTCCTAAAAACAGCATTTCTCCCACAGCAATTCGCAGAATATCTCGGTCGATTTGGGCAAGGCGATTTACTTGCCAATCTACTAAGGCAGAGGCGATTCGTTCATCGATAGTAGTTCGCTCTTCGTTAACTACTTTGACAATTTGGATAGCATATTTGCCAACTTCCTTATCTTGATTTGCCAACTGAATCAATTCTGGAAACTCAAGTGCTGCGCCTAGCTGATTGATTGCCGTTTGGGTGTATTCAATCGCCTCTTGGAGCATATTTCTAGCAGTACTTATATCTGAGGCTCGAGTTTGGCTAGTTAAGATGCGATCGTTACTTCGTTGCAGTTCAGCAGCCGCATTATCTAGGGTATCTTGGACTTCTGCTCTAAGAGTACGTACAGTTGCTAGCACTAACTTTGGCAAATGCTCTTCTGTCAATTTCTTAGGATTTACTGGCAACTGGCTGAGACTTAAAAGCGCCAGTTCGCGAGCAATTTGTTGGGGTTTTCGGTCTTGCATAAAAGTTGAGTGTTTAAGCACTAATGAACGAGTTAGGAGTTAATCAATTCTGGCAGAGTCAAACCACCATATTATCTATATTGCTTGTGACTTTGGCGGATTGATTTTAAATTTCTTCTACAGGGAGAACAGACCGCTTTGTTTCTAAAGTTGGTGCTTCCAAATTGTGTTCTTGAGAGATAATTAGGGCAGGCAAGGGCGTATTTGGGGCGACAATACCACCAGAGACTACTACTTTAAAGGCATCTTCGACCGACATAGATAGGTTTACCACCTCATCCTCTGAAACTATTGCATACCATCCTGTGGTGGGATTTGGGGTAGTGGGGATGAATACACTCAGCATGGTACGAGACATATGGGCTTGAATCTCAGTGTCCATAGCACCGGTAACGAAGGCGATCGCCCATACTCCTCGCCTAGGATACTCTACTAAAATTACACGGCGAAATCTGCCATTGGAATCTTTGAGAAGAGTTTCTAATAGTTGTTTTAGAGTTTTGTATACCTGCCCAGCTAAGGGAATCGCCTGTAATAACCGTTCACCGAAATCTAGCAACCACCGCCCACCGATATTCCGAGCCATCAACCCAATCAAGAGAATGCTCAATAGCGGTACAGCTAGTCCTACTGCCAAATTCAGTATATTTACTAGTATAGGGTGCAGCCCATCAAAGGGATTCAGTTGTTTGGGAATTTGGGTGAGAAAGTTAACCACCCAACTAGCAATAGTGATTGTTAGCCAGATAGTGGTTGCTAGCGGAATCACGACTAACAAACCAGCTATCAGGTCATTTTTTAAATCCTGTTTAAGGCGATCGATTCCCAAGCCCTTATTCTCCTTTTCTAGGCTAGCGGAACGTTTATGATTGGTATTCATACCAGCAGATTTGTCACATTATGAAGCCATTACATGTAGCATTTAGAACCACAAGCTACTGCCTTAATCTGCAAGCAGCTGGGATACTGCCATGAAAACACGCACTGGTTGCTTGAAAAACAGCTATTTTCCTACAAAAGTGGTTATGGAGATTCCCAACCAGGATAACGGCTGGTTTATCTTTGAGGATGTTACTTTTCTTTGTGCGACTTGTAAACGATTGTTACTAATCTGTGAGATATTTCTAATCGTATCGCGCTCTATCAAAAGTTGCTTATGCTTCTCAAAGCACACAATATAACTAAAGCAATGGTTTTGTTGAGTTATTATCTTGTGATGAGGTAGAAATGTTTTTGTGAAAAAGTAATGTTAAAAATATTAACCGATCGTAACCGCTAAGAATACTTCAGGCTCAACGAAGTAGCCCAAGAACTTAAGCAAAAATGTTTGACTAAAATTTTTAAAGACAATCCTGCCCAAACAAAAACTCAAGTTGAGTCACACCGCATCAACCTTTGTGGTTTCTGAAGCCAGATTATGTGCTTCTGGTTCGCTTTCTTCACTCTTAGCTTTTATTGCTTCTAAACTAGGGGTAGGCATATGCTGCATTTCCCAAACTTTGAGCAAGATTAGATATTCGTAGAACGCTTGTAATGTACACCAAGCCATTCCAGCCTGTCCATCTAGGCAGCCACCTAAAAAGAAATACATGTATAAAAAGCGTAGCAAAGGTCTAGCGGGTAAACGCAAAGATAAATCCTTGAGGGCACGCCGTCTTTCAACTTCAGATTTGCCTACAAACAAATCTCGCCAGTTAACCGTACCTCTTTGCAACTGATACAATGTTTCTCTAGCTTCATCTGTGGAATAACGGTTATGCTTTTCAATCCAGCGGCTTAGGCCCTTGCTGCAAGTGTAATGAGGATAGGTTTCTTTTAAAAAGCCAGTAGCACCGTCACAAACTTCCCGTTCAGTGTGACCGTAGTCTGTGAACCAAACTTTACCATGGCGGAAGAGACGCAATTGGTAACGGGGATATTGAGTGCTGTAGCGAATCCAATGATTCATGAACATGACACGTTCGGCGACGTAGTAAGCAATGTAGTCTGGATTCTGACTTGCCTGTTCGCATTCAGCAAACAGTTGTGGTGTCATGCGCTCGTCAGCTTCGAGAATGTAGACCCACTCGTGTTTTGGAGGGATGGACTCTAGCATCCAGGTGCGTTGGCGACCGTGGCTTTCAAAAGCATGTTGAAAGACGCGAACAGGATAACGACTGGCAATTTCCACAGTGCGATCGCTACTGCATGAATCTACAACAATAATGTCATCTGATAGCATTGCCGACTCAATACAAGCAGCAATATCTAGTTCTTCGTTATATGTCAGTATGTAAATTGAAAACATTTTTTAAGTTTTAGTTAATAGTTGATATTTGGGAGTTAGGAGTCAGGAATTATTCTCTTCATCTTTGCGTCCTCCGTTCGCGTAGCGTCGACCATAGGAGAAGTTTGCTCAACGGGGGGAACCCCCCCAAAGTTGCTTCACTTGGGCAAAGACGACACTTGCTACCCTGCGGGAAGCCCTTCGGGTTCACCAGTCGCTCATGGGGGAAACCCCAAGACCACGCTGGTTCACCGCGCAAAGCGCGTCTACAACCGGGGTTACTCCGGCAACGCAGTGTCTCCCCAAGACCGCACTTCTCTTTGCACGCAACTTCTCTTTGCGTTCTCTGCTCTCCCCCTGCCCCCTTTAGAATTAACGTGCGGCGGCTTTACGTCCACTACCTTGTAAAGTACCCATGCTTCGTAATCCTGTCCAGCCGATGATAATGTAACCGATGGACAACAATAAACTGCTAATACCAATTCGCAGACCAGATTTCCAAGCATTATCTTTAGCTTGTTTTTCTGCTGCTTCTTTACGTTCGCGAATTTGACTCAATCTTTGGTTTGCTAATCCTTGGGGATCTGTTTGCTGGGCGATAAATTTGTCAAGTTCTTGGGGATTGGCTTTAAACTTCTTGAGCAATTCTTTCTGAGCTGCGGGAAGTTGAGGGTTCTCAATTGCTTGTTTATATTTCTGATCGTCTTTGAGTAGTTCGGTAAATTGAGCTCTAGCTTGATTTCGCAGCTGTTCTAGCTGAGCTTTTCCCTGTTCGTTGTTCAATTGGGCTTGAAATTGCGCTAGCTGGCTTTTCAACTGGTTTTCTGCCTGATCTGCATCTTGGTTAATTTGATTTACGGTTTGAGTGCTAGCTTGACGCACATTATTGAGATGCAAAGGAAAAATCAGCAAGAAGAGTAACCCTAAGATGCTAGATATTATCAGCGCTGGAAATCTTAAGTCTACAGATGGTGGGCGATCGCCGTTACTAGCATCATCAATCCAATAGCCGACAAATAACATGCCCAAACCCACCAAAGGCACAATTCCCCTGTCAACTAGTGCTGTTGCTAGGTTAATTTGCCATGTGCGATCGGTTGGTTGGAATGGTAACAACAGAATCACAAAGTCAAGAAAAAAGGACAAAATTAAGATTATCCCCACTACTTTTAGTGTGAGGGCGGCGTTCACAGAGGCAAAACGGTTAGTCATAGTTTTTAAAGCGATAAATCAGAGTGATTGTCCTATTTAAAGTTACTGGAATATTGTTCCCATGACCCTGCCTATTCCATCGACCTATTTGTTATTTGGCAACAAAAGGCAGATGTAGTACTGGTATAAACTTCCTGCCTCTTAGTTTGGAACTACACCACAGTAGCATCTGTCATCTTGAGTGTCTTCAGAAAATTCTTGGTGTTTGAAGATACGAGAGTAGGCTGGAGTTAAGGGATGAAAGAAAAGAAAAAATAGACATTTTGAATTTGTCTTTCTCATATTTTTGCTTCTCCATTAACCCATACCCCGATTTCTCTGTTGACAATTTGTTCCCAAATCGGCAGATCCTCTGGAAGATCAATATCAGCTAAAGGAGATAAGTATGTATGTGATACATTCAGTTTTACAGCAATATCCACAGTCTGTTGCAATACTTGAGAAGTTCCCCAGTCGATGTTAGCGAATAATTCTGGGATGAGGCGACGCAAACCGATCAAGTAATAACCACCGTCAATCGCTGGGCCAAGTACGAGGTCAAAACTATGCAGTTGCTCAAAAGCTTTGGTAAGAATCTGGGAATTTACGCTAGGACAATCTGTGCCGATAATAACTACTTGTTCCATACCTGATTGAAAGGCATCGAAAAGCGATCGCCTCATTCGCCAACCTAAATCTCCCTCACTTTGAGACTGGTAAACTAAACTCAGCCCCAGCCAATCTTGCATTAGTTGTAAATTGCCACCAGTAAACCGCACTTCCAAAGATACTTCAGTTGCTTTTTGCAATTCTTTAACTTGAGATACCGTATATTCAGTCATCTGCCGTTGCAAATTGGCAGCACCAAGAGTACCCAAAGTAGGTATCAATCGAGTTTTTGTCTTTCCTGGTTCTGGATAGCGAGTGAAAATAATCAGGTGCTGTTTTGGAATTTCTGATGATTTCAGCACACAATACCTTGTTGAACTTAACTAAAAACATCTTAATAGCAATACTTGCCATCTCTACTATTAGCTCTGTTATGCTCTTTTGCCGTTCGCGTTGCCCCTATCAGTGTGGAAACGAAAATACAACGTTTAGCTTTACCACCATACTTACTAAATAGCGTAATTCGTCTTAGTACATTAGTGTTACCCATGTAATCAAATTGAATTTTGCCTATGCCACTTGACATTTCCAAGGTTGTCTCAGCATCGAGGCGCACATGGGAATCTAAATTATTCCATTTAGCAACCGATAGGTTAACTGTAGCAGGATGAACCGCCCATTGAAGGATACCATTTTGTTCGCGAAAGCTAAATTGCCAAGTTAATTTTTCTTTAGTAGCTTGACTTTTAGCTTGTCGTATAGCACGATGAACTTCTTCTTGAGCACTAATAAGACGACGAGTGTCCACAAAAGCTAGCCAGTTAGGCAATGCCAGTCCAGCTAATACTCCAATTAATATAACAACAACTAACATCTCTACCAGTGTAAAGCCACTGCTAGAGTCATGCTTCGAGATTTTTTTAGTATTAAATAAAAGCAGAAAACGCACTAAAGTACTTTCCTACAGCATTATGCACCCGACTTAATTATTCAACGAAATAGTAAGAGCTTTGTATTAGCAGTAATTTTATTTGTTTAAATAGCCATTTTTCCAAAGATAAAAAGGGCTAATCAAACTACTTAAAAATAATTGCATTTCACAAGCTGCAACCAACTCCGTTTTTACCTGAAATCTATATTTTAGTAAATGTAATAAGATTTTTATTACATCATTAATCATATAAGCTAATAGAGCGAACGGTTTAATCCAAGACTTTATATTTACCATTCGAGTAACATAGCGGCTTAAGCCAATACCTCGAAAAAATTGAATTAAATACTCTCTTTGTAACCGCGATTTTGGTATTTGATGATAAATTTCCATTTCTGGATTATACCAAATTTCCCAACCAGATTTTTGGAGATAAGACAACATTTCTAAGTCTTCACTGGTCAGCATATTGCCAGTAACTCTACCAGTCAAAATAGACTGATTTGGTACGCTATCTAACCAAGCTTGGCGGCGAACAACAAGCCCAGCAGAAGGAGGTAATAATTTTTTGGATGGTTCATACAGCAAAGGCAAATCACCTCGCTCTGTAATTGCTAAAAATGGAGCAATGCGCTGAAAATTTTCCGGTGGTTCTACTTCCCATTGAGGATGTATTTGGCTAGCGTAAGCTCCAGCTTGCGGATATTTTTGACCAAAAGCATAAGCTGATGCTACCCAATTTAAATCTGGATAATTATCGTCATCCAGAAAACCAATTAATTGACCTTTAGCTTCTTGAACTGCTCGTTTTCTGGCATAGGCTGCTCCTTGTTGTAGTTCAAAACAATATTTTAAAGGGTAAGGACATTGCCAATTTTCTTGATAGTTTTGTACAATTTTTGCTGTGTCATCATTACTATTGTTATCTACAACAATAATCTCCCAAGAAAAGTTTTCAGTACAAATTTGATTTTGCAATCGTTGTAGTAGTTCACGCAAACGACTAGCACCGTTATAAGTCGGTATAGCTACAGTAAAATCAAGGCGTTGAGTCATTTTCCAAAATTTATATTCTTATCAAATCATTTAACTGCACTTATTATCTTTTTGAGTCTGCATTGCGCCTAGAAGAGTTTTTATAATAACGCAACGCTTGATATGATTAGAAGCTACTACGACCTTTATACCAGGTGGTTCCGTTGAAGGTGATGTTGGTGTTCCAAAGTTTGGATTTATCAAAGTACCCATGTAATCAAAGGTAATTGTTTGTGGTGTATTTAGATAGCTAGAGCTTGTGTTAACAGAAGCGCCAGCTATATTGTTACTAGTTAGATTTGTTAAAAGTTTTAATTGTCCTGGTTTAACTCCTAAGTCTTCAGCTAAATTACGCCAGTTGCTTGGCGATGTACCTTGATGAACTGCAATTTGAGCAATGTTATCGGCATTTTTAAAACTGACACTGTAGCTAAGTTTTGTCTTTTTAGCTTCTCTTTGTGCTTCTTGTAACGCGGCTAAAACAACGTCGTTAGCCTTATTTACCCGTTGTCTGTTAACAAAACCAAGCCAACTTGGAGCAGCAATAGTTGCCAAAATTCCAACCATAATTACCACTACTAAAACTTCGACTAGGGTAAATCCAGCAGTTGGTTTACAAAGGCGGGAAGATAAGTTTGCTTTTATAGCCAATTCTTTCATAAGAGATTTATTGAACATTTTTTATAAAACAGGGCTAACACAACACGCTTACCTTAATTGATTCAGCTAACAAACTCAAAATTATTTGGTGTACAAGAATCCACGCCCTTTAACACGTGCGCTGTATTGAGGAAAATAATTCTTTTTATTATCAGAGTATTTAATTTTATTCACATCGTTTTCAATACGAGCATATGCGTTGCCACGTAAATGAACTTCTGAAACGGTGATTGCTTTTTGTGTTGAAGTTGTTGTAGGTGAAGACAGGACACAGACATAAAAACTGCCTGTTTTGAGGTTGGCATCAGGAACAGCAGTAGTTGCACCAGTAGCGTAGTTTGGCACTTGTTGCATATCTGGAGTTGAAGGGTCTGAATCTGCGGGGCAACTGGGCGGTGCTACTGCTAAGTTTTCACTAACAGTAGTTTGATCGATGTAATCAACTAGAGGCAAAATCTTTGGACTGTTATTAGTATAACCAATAGCACTTTTTGTCCAATTTTCCATCTTATCCTTCAGGGTTGTGTATTGATTATTTGGATCAAATATTTGAAAACCATCCTGCCCTTCACGAATTTCAAATCTACCAATACGAGCTGCTTTCGACCAAGTATTGTCAGGGTCGTCACCTTTGATGAAATAATAAGCAACTAACGAATACACAAAAGTATCATCAAAACCACTACCAGCGCTAATAACTTGTGGACGAAACTGCCGTTTCCAAAATACGATAACAGGAAAGTGATCTGATGTAGAAGACGTTGGTAATTGACTCTTAATTTTCTCAATTCCAGCAGCATCGTAAATGTAAATTGCCTGTTCTAAGTCTTGTGAAATGTAATCAAGTGCTGCTTTGATTTCTTGCTCGGATGTAGCTTTTGCTTGCTCTTTGCGATCGCTATCCATGACATTAATCATGAACCCCATCAAAGGTGTGATTACAAGTGCTGCTAGGACTATCGCCACTAGCAACTCAATAAGCGTAAAGCCACCTGATTTTTGTTTTACCTGACAACGTTTGAGATATTGATTTAAGAACCATTTGAGAGGATTCATGTAACTACGTTTTCCCCTGAAAGTTGTGGTTGTCTAGCATCATGCATTGAAATTATTAGTTGCAAGCAGTATTAGACTCAGTATTAGCTGTATCCTTGAGGCGGTTACAGATATTCTCGAAAGTAGTTGAAGTATTGGAAATTTCTGTTGTCATTTCTACTAATGGCGATTTACGATCGCCTACTCCCGCAGCAAAAGTATTCTGTTTACTAGGTGCTTTTTTCAAGTTCACCCCGTCGCTTTTAAAGCCATCTGCTCTGTAAACACGAATGCCTAACTGATAGCCTTGGGCTGGATCGGTAATATTAGTGGTGACTCCACCAGTAGTAACGGTAGCTTTGTTATACCGAAACGCTTGGATTACTAAATCATTTACGCTGCTAATACTACAGCCACCTCCATCACCATCTATGCAGTATAAATCAGTTGATGGTGCTGAACAGTAAGCGTTAGTGCTACAATTCAAAGTTCCTAATGAAGGAGCATTGTAGTCATTTACTTTAATAGGAGTGCCTGAAGACTCACCAGTTGTAGGTGGAACAGTAATCGTTCCTGATTTAACACCATCAAGGTAGGTTTTAGCTGCATCAGCTGCCGTCTCAATGCGTTTTGCTTGTACTCGTGTTGCCACAGATAAGATAATCACAGGCGCGATCGCACTTAACAAAATAGCAGCGATTACAATTGCTACTAAAGATTCAATGATGGTGAAACCAGACTCACTAGATGGAGATGCTTGCTGTTGTTTGTGATGAATCATAATCTCAGCAACTTGGGTTAATATCAGGAAGGGCAGGTACTAGGACGTTGGTCTTTGCTAATAGCGTATTTGAAGCCAGTGCCATAGGAAGCATCGCTAGAGTCGTATCCTTGACCAGTAGTAGCGCCACATAATAAAGTTTGCACCCAGCGATCGTCTCGCCCGACTTCTCTGTAATATTCGTTGGGATCTCCTACATTTGGTGAAGTGAAACGCTGAGAGAACAAGTCAGGCAACTGTGTCAGCAAGGCTACATCAAAACCCCATGCACGGTTAGGTTGTACATAAAAGGGTGTACGACCAAAGGTTATGTTACCAACCTTATTTACAGTAGTTCTGTATGCTTGCGGATATCCAAAAGCTGTTTCTGTGGTGCTGTAACCTGTACTCTGTGTATAACTCTCAGTAAATGTTTGCCAAGGTGCTGTAGCATAAGAACTGCGTTTGTATTGAATGAATGCTCCAACTACCTTGTGATTTTTGGTTTCTTGCCAGTTCTCCAAGTAGCGTACAAAGTTTTCTAAACCGCCATTTGATTCTATTGGTCGTCCTGGGGTGTCACCTTGAACAAATGCAAGATTTGTTTCTGTAGTGTTATCAGTAACTACTTGTAACCAATTATTACTGTCGTCTTTTACATTTTTACTAGATAAAGGATTGTCATCAGACTTTCCAAAAGGATAGTGGATTTGCAAGACAGGTACTAATAAAGGTTGATCTGTTTTTCTAGTATTAGTAAGGCCACTGATATTTTTAATCGACAGAAAATATTTATAGCTATAATCAGAATTGCCTGTGAAATAATTGCCTGTAGAATCATTAATTGTCTGAAACCATAAAGCTCTGTCATTTAGCCTGGGTCGATTGTTGTTAGCGGGTACATTGTCAAACTTAAATTTAGGGAATATGATACCTCCTATTAGCTTACTTGTTTCGTAAGGATAATAGGATATTTTACCTGCGGTATCGTTAAGAGCAGGGTTATCATTACCTGATATTCCTAAAGGAATTGGTATGAGATTGGGAGCAGTACCAGTGGTAATTAAGTTACCACTAGTATCACGCAAGAAAGCAACTCGGCGAGGATAGTGTTGGTCAGCTGCATTCTTGGCAGGTCTAGCAGTGGTACCTGCTCCCAGTTTATCAACTGTGAAACTTGAATTATTTGGTAGTATGCGCTTTGTGCCAGAACTAGTTGCTTTATAATCCCAATCAACACCACTACCAGTATCATAACCAACACTCCAATCATTGGGCTTACACGCAGATACTGTTGGTTTACGACATATTTCCATCACGTACTCTGCAAATTTGGTCTGACGTTGAATTGGGGTGACGAAGTTGTTGAAGTAGGAACTTTTAACAGCGTTACCAACAGTATTTGTTAACACATTAGAATTCCCGTTATTGTCACCTATCCAGCCAAAACTAGTAACGAAGTTGTTATCCCAGAAACCATTTAGTCTGCGAGCAATAAAGCTGGGTATGTTCTGCTCGGTTATGTTAACAGCATTGTCACTTGTATCACCGTCACTGTTTAAATCGACTCCTAAAGTCGTTTCATTCATAGTGGTGACATTATCTGTTAAGTTACCATCACCATCTAGGTCTAACTGTAGAGTGGTTTCATTTAGTGTGACTGCGTTGGTTGTTATACCACCTATATCATCATAGTCATACCCTACAGCAGCACTTATGTTATCTCTTAAATCATAGTCACCTTCGTTACGAAAACCGAGGAGAAAATTATTAGACAAGATAGTAATGGCATCTGCTATGACGGTGGCAGGTCGCCATGTTTCACCAGTGGTACAAGCAGTGAATTGATCCTTACGACAGGCGAAGTTGCTATTAAGATAAGTACGAGTGTAGAAATTACTCCAAGTGCTATCTAAATTTTCGCTGTGAGTCGTATTGTCGAACTCTTCTTGCGAGTGAGTATTAAAGTTCCCTTTAATATAAACTGGCAAATTTGTTGCTAAAATTAGACCCTTCTCTTCTGGCTTATAAGTAGTGTTACGACTTAAGTCACTGCCATGAATTAGCATGATGCCGTTAGGACGACGGTTAGGGTCTAGTTTAAAATCATTAGAGCTGAGGTCTGATGTTGAATCGCTTGCGTCTGGTGATGCATCATCACGAGTTGCATAAATAATACCGCTGTTAGGTAATAGAAATTCGCCTGTTCCAATTGATTTTTTTCGCAGTAGATTCAAATCTAATACTGTGGCACGAATTTCTAAAGGTTGGCGCTGTTCAACATCCAGATCGTAAGTTGGCTGAGAAGTGCCTGGTTGATCGATAGCCTTAATCTGCCTTGCATCCAAAAAGGTAGTTTCTCTAATAGCTCCGTGGGGAATAACACTGTCACTAGGTGTCATAGTAGAACCGTCTACAAGTTTCAGAGCGCAGATAGCAGAGTCAGCAGCAGATTGTTCAGACAAAGTGAGTGGCTTACTCTGGGATATTTTTGTGAGAGCTTTACGCAGAGGCTCATTTACAAAGCGTCCGTTAGGAAAAACCAAGTTGGCTTGATAGCTGAGTCGGTCTTTTAGCGTTTTCGTAGAGTCTGTTGGATCGTCTGCACCAGAGGCATAAGAAAATATTCCATTAGAAACTGAAATACCACTTATGGTGCTAGCTTGTGCGCCTGAAAACTGGTAGGTCACGCCATTGTTAGACCTGCCAGCAGCTGTTGAAGCAACAGTACCAAGTCCAGTTAGGTTCGGGTTATTAGTTAATCCTGTAGTATTCCAAACTGTGTTGGGGTCAGTATCTCTTAAGCGGACATCAGGATAACCGTTTTGGTTAATGGCAGATTGGCTAGTAGTGGAGTCATAGTAGCTGCTTACACAAGCAATTGGAGTTTGATAAGTAGTTGCTGATTGGGGATTATAGGCGTTGTCCTTGTAGTGATAGACAACAGTAGCCCGCATTATTAAATCACCACTTTGATCGGTTGTTTCAGGTATGCCATCCTTATCTGTGTCATCCCACATGGGCATTGAATCAGGCCAAACCACAGGCAAGAGCGATTCATCTATATTTAAAGTACTGGGATTATCAAGTCTTGTTGGAGGAGTAGACAGAAAAGAGCCAGTACGCTTATAAATGCCTGCACCTGTTATTACACGTAACCCGCCAACCACATCAAGCTCGCCTTGAGGCTGTTCTGCGGCTTTCTTCTCCCAAAAATCATCTCGATCTGTAATACCTAAATCGTCTAACTCATGGACTTGAGGAAAGCGCTTGCGGGGATTAGTAACACCACTAGCTGTTGCATCCCATTGTTTATTTGAAATTGACTGACCACTTTCTAGTCCATCTAACTGACTTACAAATTTAGTGCCATTCCACCAGATTTCTGGTAGGTTATTGCCTACTACAATGCGATCGCCAATTCTTGCTTCATCGCCCTGTGGTTCTGGCAATTTGGTTGCTGTTGTAGGTAAATATATTTTATTCGTGCCATTAAGTTTAATTGGCAGCCCTGAGTAATTTGCATGAGTTATGCCATCGCTAAATGCATACGGATATATCCAATTATCCGGTGGTCGTAGATTATCACTATTACTGCCCTGAAGGACATCGCTGGTTGTATAGTCAACATTTGGACTTTTGTTGATTGCTAAAGCTACTTCGTCTCCAAAAGGAACTTCAGCATATGGAACGCGGCGTGTACGCTTTCTAAAGTAAATTTTTAATTGTTCTTCCCTTACTTTATTTGAGTCGAGAGTAGCATCAGCATTTATTTGCCGTGTAACCTCTTGTGTGACTTCTTGAGGAAGAGTAGCAGTTAGCTTTGCAGCACGCACTAGAAGGTCAATCCGCATCTCATATGCTTTACTGTTGTAAGCAATATCGCTTCCGAACAGAGTTACACTTTTATTGGTGCTATTAATAAAGTCGCGATCGCTACCACCTGGCCCTGCTTTTTTAAAGAAATCTACTTGTACACCATCACTGTTACTAGTATCAAGATCGTCATTGTTATCTACAACACGACCATTAGAAACATTACCACCAACAATAATTTTGCTGTTTCCTTCGCTGTAGTAACAAGACTTAGGACTACTAACTAGATAAAGCCTGATTGGATCGAAAGTTTTTCCAGTTAACAAATTACCATTTGTAACAATCCTTCCATTTAAACGCAGTCCACCTCCAGGTGCAATTTCTAAGTCATCGTTATACAGTACTGCATTATTGCTAACAGGAAAACGCTCCCTGTCTTGCTCATACTCCAGAGCAGCAAAGCCTTTATTACCTTTAAATATCTGATATTTAGCAGCTTCAGTAGAAGTTAATCCTGTCGGTATTTCAGTGATAGGTACTGTAGTTGTATAAACAAAAATACCTCTTTTCAATGTTCCAGCTCTTTTATACCAACCTTGGGTACCCACCAGTTGAGCGCTGGTAGTACTTCCTTCATCACATTGAGTACCCTTGTCAGTTTCATTCATTGGTGGTGTTCTTGCCTCTAGAGGGCTTCTTGGGCGATCTGAACTAGGCGATCGCAAGTAAACACCATACAATGTAAAACTATCAAATTTGCCGTCATTGTTAGTATCTACAGGATATTTCCAAGCAGTAGTAAGACTTTCTTCTGTGTCTAAAGAACCTGTGTTTGTTTGAATACCTGATGTACCATTGAAGTCATTAACCAGTTTCAATTGCGTCTCATCACCAAACGTATATTGATTAATGCTACTGGTGAGAACTTGGTAAAGTGAAAAGTCTGAAGGAGTTGAACGCGGTAATTTGGGGTCTTGAAATAGTTTATTAATTTTTGCCCTTGCCCGATCGAGTGCGGGTGATGCTGCGCTAAGAACTGCCTCATTTACACGGACATTACTAGCATTTTTAGAACGCTCAAAAGACCTAAATAAAATTGCTGTGGTTAGTAGTATGACTACCAACGCTACCATTGCTACTGTTGGCAACACAAAACCAGCATTTACTGAACTTCGTCGTCTCTTAGTGACAAACAAAGTTCGTAGTAGCCAAATAATTTGCTTTTTAATTGGAGATATAAAACTTTTACTAATTTCTTTGGAGATTTTTTTTATTGTTTTGGCTAGCTGGCGTTTTGTAAACATAGCTGCTTTCCTATCAAGTAATTTGATTACCAATTCTTTTTTGCAATTGAAAACTATGCCTGTAAATATAATTTACAGACAAAAAAGGTTTTCATTTATGCAATTACTGGATTTAACCTGCTACAAAATGCAGCAAATATGCACGAAAAATGTTTTTTTAGTTATACCATTTATTAAGTTTTTAGATTTTCCGGAAAATACTGATTTTTTCTGAATTTGATTAATTCGTAGTTAAAAACCATAACTTCACATGAATTTTTTCAAAATGTATCTCACCTGAAGGCAACTTCATGAAGATATAGTTAGGGGAGTAAGCTTATAATGCCCACTTGTTAAAGGAAACATATCAGCCAGATACAAAATAATATTAAGTAATTAAAAACCTCCCTAAATGGGAGGCTGATGGGGTAAATATTCTCGATTACAAATGAATTTCCAAGTACTAAGGTTGCTAGTACATGCCTAGGTTCAGAAATTTAGTAATGATTCAAGTTAATTCCAGCTTCTTTGGCCATTGCTTCTAACCCTTTGATTTCTAGGGTTTTGATGGCTTTGGTAGACAGCTTCAGTTTTACCCAGCGATTTCCACCTGCCCACCAAACGCGCTTGGTTTGCAGATTGGCGTGTTGCAGGCGTTTGGTACGGCGGTGAGAGTGAGAAATTGCAAAGGCGTTATTTGCTTTTTTACCAGTTAGTTCACAGCGACGAGACATAGCAAGTATCTCCAGTTTGCTTGGATTTTATTACAACTTTTCTATTTTAGGGCTTAGGTAGAGAAAGGAGATGGAGAAGATGAGGCAAATGAGGGTAGTTCTTTGTCCTCGTCCCCCTGTCTTCCCTTCTTTGCGTCTTCTTCTCCTAACTCCTCACTTATTTACTAGCTTGTTCTGTCAGCTTGGTTAGTACCTCATTTGAACGCTCAACAAAGGATTTCATACCTTCAGCGTCAAACCCTTTTTGAGACATTAGCGCCAAATCATAAACGTGTTGGCAAATCATGTTCACCAATTGCGTTGTAGGTGATTGACCATCACCTTGAATGATACTGCCTTGATTGAGATTCGCTAGATTTTGAATCAAGGGATGAGCGGTATTCACCAGCAAAATGTGGTCTTCGGGAAACTCTGCTGACTGTTGCTGCATCATCGCGTTCATTTCTCGCAGGCGGCGGAGAATTTCTGGTAGCAGTACCATCGCAGGTGGTGTCCCTTGGGGATTGTCAGACTTCAAAGCTTCGGTGCGAATGTTGACCTTGGGTT
This sequence comes from Dendronalium sp. ChiSLP03b, assembly GCF_034531165.2. Taxonomy (NCBI): domain Bacteria; kingdom Bacillati; phylum Cyanobacteriota; class Cyanophyceae; order Nostocales; family Nostocaceae; genus Dendronalium; species Dendronalium sp. ChiSLP03b. Next base: position 158,475 of record NZ_JAVRBR020000016.1, read on the forward strand.
TGTTGAGGGAGTTCTCAAATAGCTCTTTGATGATTTCACTGCGAGTTTTATTCGTCTTGGGATCAACAATTTCGCCAGCTTTATCTTTATCCAGTAGGGTATTATCCAAATCGGAGTCTACCCGCGTAAATTTAACGTCCTGGTATTCCCGCTCAAGGAAGTTGATAAAGTGGGTGTCGATGAAGGAGTCCATAAACAGGACTTCCAAACCTTGGTTTTTGTGTAGTTCTACGTAAGTTGCTTGAGTAGCTTCATCAGTGCAGTAAAAAACTCGATTCTCGTGGCGTTCTTTATTGCGTTCTAAGTATTCTTTCAGAGTGGTATAGGGAATGCCGGGTGTTGAGTCCTGTGAGGTAGAGGTGACATCTTGCCAAATGTCTCCTTCTTGGGACTGTACCTCAACTGTTGGAGTTTCGGCAGCAGCTTGTTCACCAACTTTAACCGTGGTACGAAAGATGATGATGTCTTCGATTTGTTTTTTGAATTTCTCGTCGTTGAGAACACCAAATTTCACAAAAGTGCCAAGATCCTTCCAAGCACTAATGTATTGTTCGCGGTTGTCGCGATAAAGTTCTTTGAGGCGATCGCCTACTTTCTTGGCTATATAATCGCCGATTTTCCGCACAGTGCGATCGCCTTGCAAGGCACTACGCGATACGTTTAGAGGAATGTCGGTGCTGTCAATCACACCCCGCATCGGCGTGAGAAATTGCGGGATAATTTCTTCACAGTTATCACTGACAAAAACTTGATTACAAAATAGTTTGATTTGCCCTTTTGTCACATCTACATCGGGCTTCATTTTGGGAAAATACAAAATCCCGTTGATGATAAAGGGGTAGTCAGTATTTAGATGCACCCACAATAGTGGTTCTTCTTGAAAAGGGTACAGGTAGCGGTAAAACTCTAAATACTCTTCTTTACTCAGGTTACTGGGAGATTCCCGCCAAGGTGCCTTTTGCTTATTTATCACCTCACCTTCCAGTTTGATTGGCACTGGCATGAAGTCACAGTAGGTCTTAACAAGATTTCTAATGCGTGCGGATTCTAAAAATTCTTCCTCTTCTCCTTGGAGAGTTAGGGTAATAGTGGTACCGCGAGTTGTGCGGGGTGAGTCTTCTAAGGTGAATTCTGGGGAACCATCGCAACTCCAATGAACAGCTTGCGCTCCTTCTTGGTAAGAGAGAGTATCAATTTCGACTTTTTGCGCCACCATGAACGAGGAGTAAAACCCCAAACCAAAGTGACCAATAATCGGTTGGTCTGATTTGCCTTGATACTTTTGAATAAATTCTTCGGCACTGGAGAAAGCAACCTGATTGATGTACTTTTTAACTTCCTCTGCTGTCATCCCGATGCCGTTATCGGTTATGGCAAGGGTCTTTTTGTCTTTGTCGATAGCAATTTGAATTTCCGGTTCATCGATGTCACCCGTATATTCCCCAGCACGGGATACCATGTTCAGCTTTTGGATTGCGTCTACAGCGTTGGATACCAATTCCCGCAAGAATATCTGATGATCTGAGTAGAGGGACTTCTTGATAATCGGGAAAATATTCTCAGTATGAATACTGATAGTGCCTTGTTCTAGCATGATTGGTAATCTTCGATGTAAGTAACTGAAATTATGATTATGGCAAATACACCCTAACCCTCTAGTTTCAGAGGTAAACCCAGAGTATACAGGAGGGCGTGATACCAATTAGGATTTTAAAGGTATAGCTCAGGCGATCGCTCCTTTTTTCAGGATTGTTTGCCGTCAAGCTGCGATTCGGATTTCCCTACTCGGTGCAATTTACATAATATTTATTACAAAATATTACGTTAAATTATTAACTTCTTTAAATACACTTACCTAGTACATTTGATTTTTGAGGAAAAACTGAACCGACTAAGTTGATAGTATAGCCCAGCCAAAGTAATCTTGAAGACTGCGATCGAGATAATTTTTCTCTGCTTAAGCACAGAGCGATCGTATTTAATACAATTCCAGAGAAATTGAGCAGCTATCCAACTTTTACGTACTTTTGGAGGGGCTTCTAATGCTTTAAAAGTGAGGTATTTGTAGAGTCGAGCAAAACTATATTTTTTCAAATGCTGTAGAGATTCAGCTTTTGAGTGAGTGAAAGCACGTTCAATTACTTTTAAAGACTCAACTTCCTGCGTTTTGAGATTGGTGGACATTGAGTTGACAGAGACTCGATATAATATTTGAGCTTTTGGTACACCTACAAATTCATAACAAGCAGCAAGCCTTAACCACATATCCCAGTCTTCAGCTGCACTGAGTGTCTCATCAAAATTACCAACTACTTCTAGCGCACCGGAACGAATCAATGGGTTAGAACCATTTTCTAAAAAATTCCACAACATAAGTTGCTTGTAAACATCACCACATGCAGTGATTTGTCTACCTGATTTTAATAATTTGCCTTCAGTGTCAATATAATCAGTCCAACTATAGGCTACAGCAGCCTTTGGATGGTCTTGTAATGCCTTGATTTGAGATTCTAGTTTATCAAATGTCCAGAGATCGTCGGCATCAATGAAAGAAATAAATTTTCCTGTTGAGTGGGATATTCCTCGATTACGGCTAGCTGCTAGTCCAGCATTTGGATAAGAAAATACTTGCAACCGAGAATCATCTATACTTTTAATAATTTCTAATGTTGAATCAGTTGAGCCATCGTTAATAATGATAAGTTCTAGGAATTTAAAACTTTGATTTAAGACTGATTCTATAGTCTCTTTAATAGTTTTTTCACCATTGTAGACAGGAATAATTACAGATATTTCATTTATCATTAACTTTAATTATGATGAATATTTAATTATTTTTTAGAATTTATCAATTTAGGTTTTAAATTATTGAATTTGGCACATAGACTTTGAACTAAGAATTTTTTTCATATCCTAGAAAAGTACTAGTATTAGAAATTTTGGGAAACTTAGCAAATAATTTCCTAGCCCACTTAGGAGGTAGTAGAGTCATTAGTATAAGTTTCAAAAATGCTTTGAACGCAATAGGCTTTAGTGCAAGAGAGGGGTCACTTTTAATAGCTGTTGCTATAACTCTTACTGCTTGTAGAGTTTTTTGCTGCCCTGGAGGTACATCTAAAACTTTATAGCTTAAGTATTTATATAAATTAGCAATACTGTATTTTTTTAAATGTTGTAGAGTTTCAGCCTTTTTGTGATTAAAAGCTTGTGCGATCACCTGTAAATTAGATTTCTCCAGTCCTAAAATATCAGAAGACATTGACTGAGCAGAAACACGATACAAAATTTGTGATTCTGGAATAGAAACAAAATGATAACTTGCTGCTAAGCGTAACCATAAATCTGTATCTTGAGCATTACTTAGTGACTCATTAAATCCACCAACTGCTATAAAAGCATTCCTGCGAATCATGACATTGGAACCACTGCCGATAAAATCATCTAGCAATAATTTATGATAGACATCTCCTGTCCATTGAACATAGGAACATTTACGTAAAAACTTACCTGTTTCATCTATGCAATTAGTCCAACTGTAAGCAACCGCAGCTTCGGGATATTCTACTAAAGCTTTGTATTGAGCTTCTAGTTTGTTGGATGTCCAAATATCATCCGCATCTATAAATGTGATAAATTCTCCATAAGAGTGATGAAATCCGCGATTCCGATTTACAGCTACATTGGCTTTTGGATAAGAAAATACTTTTATACGAGAGTCTTTTATTTGATAAATAATGTTTAATGTTGAGTCTGTTGAATCTGCATTAATAACTATTAATTCAAACTGAGTAAAAGTTTGCTGTAAAATAGAATTAATAGTTTCTTTAATAGTTTTTTCTCCATTAAATACTGGAATTATTACGGTTATAATGGGTGTATAATTATTTATGTTATTCATCTTTTAAAATGCTTATTAATATTTAATTTTCCAAAATAAAAAGGACTAATAAAAGTGGCAAAAAGCCTTTCCATTTCGGCAGCAGCAACTGTATCAATTTTAATTAATTTGTGATAATGAATAAAATATAATACTAATTTACGTAAATCATTCACTAAGTAGATCAAGAAAGCAAATGGTTTTTGCCAGTTTTTAAGTAGTAACAACCGCAAATAGTAACGGCTTAGACCAATACCACGCATCAGGGAAATTAAGTAATTTCTCTCTAATCTCCAAGATGGGATAATATGTTCCATTTCCATTGCTGGGTTATACCAAATTTCCCAACCTGCTTTATGGATATAGAATAAAGCTTCTGAATCTTCGCCAGGTAACATTGATGAACCAACTCTACCTATTAAAAAAAGATGCCGTGGGACATTTTCTTGCCATACTTGGCGACGTACAACTAATCCTGCGCCAGGAGGAAATCCTTTTTTGCGAGGTTCATATAAATGTGCTTGGGAACCTCTTTCATTAATGGCTAGGTAAAACAGAATTTGTTTGAGGTGTTGTGAAGGTTCGACTTCAAATAAACCATGAATTTGACTGGAATATGCACCTACTTTTGGATGTTCTTGCCCAAATTTGTATGCTGCAATTACCCAGTTGGATGCAGGTAAATTATCATCATCTAAAAAACCGACAAATTCACCTTGAGCTTCTTTAACTGCTCTACTTCTGGCAAAAGCTAATCCTTGTTCTGGTTCAAAACAGTAGCGTAAGGGTAAATGTTCACTGTAGCTAGCTTGGTATTCCTGGACAAGCTTTGCTGTATCATCTGTACTATTGTTATCAACAACAATAATTTCCCATTTGAGGTTTTCTAGATCTTTTTGGCTTCGTAAACATTCCAGAACTTTAGGTAAACGGTTTATCCCGTTGTAAGTGGGGATGGCTACAGTAAAGTCAATAGACATAACGGTGAACCAGGAATCATCTCAAATATGCTGACAGTTTTATTATTCCCATGGAGCAGTTGAAAAATTCAAGTTGAATGCTTTGCATTATAAGAGATTAAAACAAGTGATTACCCGGACTTGATATAAGTCCCTCTTTGCGTCGCAGAAGGGTTGGGGAGACATTCATCAAACTTCTAGAAAACTAGATTGTTTCTTTTAAGGCATAACGAATGCTGTTCGTTGGAAGCTCACGTCATGTTAATTTAACGTGAGAATAGCATAGCAAGACTTAAATATTTTTTGGAAATCAATAAGCCTCAAACCTATGCAGGGCAAGGAAAATACACCAAATATTCAAAAACGCCTGAAACTTAGATATATCAAGAGACTAGGCAAAACGATGTCAAAGTCTCTTTGTCTATATATTTGAGTTATTTTTCTGGGTATTTTTTGTCTAAATCCCAATAGGATTTTCAGGAAAAGGTAGGGCAGGAAGACAGAAAATATCCTGCTCTCCTCTTTGTGATTTTCCGATCTCTTGTCTTGTTTCAAGACTCAGCCGATGATTCCAATAACTTGACAGCAGTTTGTGTTACTGTCACCTTTGGTAACGCTTTTTTACTAAAAGTCAGACCCTGCTCACCTTTGTCAATGAAAATTGTGTCTCCAGAGATAAAAGTATTCTCCAATAATTTGGTAGCGATCGCATTTTCTACTTCCCGCTGAATTGCCCGCTTTAGTGGGCGCGCGCCGTAAACTGGGTCATAACCTGCTTCCACTAGATGATCGCAAGCTGCGGAAGATATGTCAAAAGAGATTTTTTGCTCTCGCAGAAGATTTTCTACTCGCTTGAGTTGAATGCGGATGATGTGTCGCATTTCCGCACGACTCAGGGCATGGAAGATAATGATATCATCAACGCGGGTGAGAAATTCGGGGCGAAAATGCGATCGCAAGTCATCCGTTACTCGTCTTTGCATCAATTCATACTTAGTATCATCACCAGATATATCTAAGATATGTTCGCTGCCAATGTTGCTGGTCATCACAATGACAGTGTTACTAAAATCTACTGTTCTTCCCTGAGAATCAGTAATTCTCCCATCATCCAATACCTGCAATAAAATATTGAACACATCGGGATGTGCCTTTTCCACTTCATCTAGCAGTATCACCGAATAAGGATGGCGGCGAATGGCTTCGGAAAGTTGACCGCCTTCTTCATAGCCAATATATCCTGGAGGCGCTCCCACGAGGCGGGAAACTGAGTGTTTTTCCATGTACTCGGACATATCCAGGCGCACCAGTGCATCATCAGAATCAAAGAGAAACTGAGCTAAAGCACGGGCGAGTTCGGTTTTACCTACACCTGTGGGGCCCATGAACAAAAATGAACCAATGGGACGACTTGGGTCTTTCATTCCCGCACGGGCGCGGCGAATTGCTGCTGCTACAGCGGATACTGCTTCTTGTTGTCCAATAACTCGTTCGTGTAAATGACTTTCGAGTTGCAGCAATTTTTGACGTTCTGATTCCAAGAGACGATTTACGGGGATTCCTGTCCATTTGGCGACAATTTCCGCAATATCAGCTTCCGTGACTTGTTCCCGCAGTAGGGTAGAACCTTGGCTTTGAATTTCTAAAAGTTTGGCTTCTTTGGCTTCGCGATCGCGTTGCACGCCTTCCAATTTGCCATACTTCAATTGAGCAGCTTTATTCAAATCATAAGCACGTTCTGCCTGCTCAATTTGTACTCGCAAGGCATCTTCTTCTTTCTTTAAGCCACTAATAGCCTCCAATAGCTGCTTTTCGCCTTGCCATTGCTCGTTAAATTCCTGCTGTTTGATAGTCAAAGTAGTAATTTCTTGCTCAATTCGCTGCAAACGTTCTCTAGTTGGGGAAATACTTTTTTCTTCGCTAGCCAATGATAGCTTTTCCATTTCTAGCTGCATCAAGCGGCGGTCAATGGTTTCCAATTCTGCTGGTTTAGAAGTAATCTCCATTTTCAGCTGGGCGGCTGCTTCATCTACCAAATCTATGGCTTTATCTGGTAAGAAGCGGTCAGAAATATATCGAGCTGATAAGGTTGCAGCTGCCACCAGTGCTGAATCAGAAATTTTGACGTTGTGATGGACTTCATAGCGTTCTTTCAACCCTCGGAGGATGGAAATTGTATTTTCCACACTGGGCTGATCTACAAATACTTGCTGAAAGCGGCGTTCTAATGCGGCATCTTTTTCAATGTATTTGCGATATTCGTCTAGGGTGGTTGCTCCAATGCAACGCAGTTCTCCTCGCGCCAGCATTGGTTTGAGTAAATTCCCCGCATCCATCGACCCTTGTTGATTGGAACCAGTACCAACGACGGTGTGCAGTTCATCAATAAACAGAACAATGTCACCGTTAGATTCCGTAACTTCCCGGAGTACAGCTTTTAGACGGTCTTCAAATTCTCCTCTGTATTTAGCTCCAGCAATTAAACTACCAATATCTAAAGATATTAGCTTTCGGTTTTTCAAAGATTCGGGAACGTCTCCATTGACCATCCGCTGTGCCAAAGCTTCAGCGATCGCAGTTTTACCCACCCCAGGTTCACCAATCAGCACAGGGTTATTTTTGCTACGACGGGACAAAACCTGAATCACCCGACGAATTTCGTCATCTCGTCCAATAACCGGGTCGAGTTTTCCAGATTTTGCTTGGTCTGTCAAGTTCCTGCCAAATTTTTGTAAGGCTTCGTAGCGAGACTCTGGGTTTTGATCTGTCACCTTTTGTCTACCACGAACGGTTTTGGTAGCGGCCTCTAGCTTGGTGCTGTCCGCGTTCAAATTTTTGAGTATCCGCCGTCCGATGCGTTCATCTTCAGCAAAGGCTAAGAGCATATGTTCCACGGAGACGTGGGAATCTTCCATCTTGACTCTAAATTCCTCGGCTCGGTCTAGCATAACGTCTAAGCTACGACCGAGATAAAGCTGATCGCTTTTGCCAACTTTAGGTTGACGTTGAGTAAAAGCTTCTAATTGCTGTTGCAAGCGGATCGGATCGACCTCGGCTCGAGCAAGGATTCGGAGTGCTAAGCTAGTAGGTTCTTCTATCAGGGCAATGATTAAATGTTCAACATCTAATTGCTGTTGTTGATATGCACGGACTATATCCTGAGATTTAACAATTGCTTCCCAGGCTTTATCAGTAAATTTATTGGGATCTGTAGGCTGCATCTTTACGATTTTGGATTTTGGATTTTAGATTTTGAAGTTTATTGTAAAGATTGGGAATTGAGGAGAGCTAAAGACTTTCTACGCCCAGTTGAAAGCGACTTTTTAAGGGAGGGTAAGTTGTTTAGCGTGTCCTGTAATGTAGAGTAGACTGAAAAATTTCATGCTTCATCCTTGATAATTTTCCAGTATCTACCTCCCAAATAATTATCCAAACACTATCAGTGTGTATCCGCGTGTATCTGCGGTTGCAATTTGGGGTGAGTAATTGGTAATAGCTTGATTCATTACCTATTCCCTAATTTAAAACGAAAACACCATTCTGATAGTACTGTGGCAGATGGTGTCATAGAAACTATCGCGAGCGGCGTGAAAGAAGTCAGGAGGCAGGAATGACAGGGAAAAGGTTCAGAACAGGGGTAAAAGAGAAAGTTGAAGAACTTTGTTTAATTCCTTTTTTTACCCTTTACCCCTTTCCCTAGGCAAAGCCTTCTCCCTCATGTTCCCCTGCTCCCATACATAATTACTGGGTCACAAGTTGTTCTGATGTTGCCTGTTTGACAGCTGACCCCTGAGTGCCCAATTGAATAAGTTCAATTTTGTACCCATCTGGATCTTCGATAAAAGCAATTACCGTCGAACCGTGTTTCATCGGCCCTGGTTCCCGCACTACTTTACCACCACGATTTTTGATTACCTCACAGGTAGCATAAATATCATCAACACCAAGGGCAATGTGACCGTAAGCATTACCCAATTCGTACTTTTCTACCCCCCAGTTGTAGGTTAGTTCTAGCACTGTGTTGTCGCTTTCGTCGCCGTAGCCAATAAAAGCTAAGGTAAATTCTCCCCCTGGATAATCTTTTCTACGCAGTAATTTCATTCCCAGAAAATCGCAGTAAAATTTCAAAGACTCTTCAAGGTTGCCTACCCGTAGCATTGTGTGCAGTAATCGCATAATGACCTTTCTCTGTAATTGCTTCAGTTTTGTTATCTACCAACATTTTACAAAGCTTAAAGTCTCAAAGTAGAGAAGAGACTAAGGGGGACAAGCAGAGGTAGGGACACGGGGACGCGGAGAGTATTAGTGATAAATTCTCCGCATTACCACGTCTTGCTACGTCACTTGCTTTAACGGGGGAATCCCTCGTTGGGTGACGCTCGTTTCTATGAGGTGTACCTTCGGTTGACTTTTAACTAAAAAATAATTCACAATCCCTTCGGGTGCGGGGGCTACCTTACCGTGCTGCCTCACCAAATTCTGTGCATCTGCCAATCGATTTACCCAAACTCTGGAAATCTTCTTTAATCTCAGCCGACAAACTCCTCTAAAAGCCTATGCTAACGATTGGGCTAAGTTACTGGACTGTATGCGAACAACATTAAGAACGGACTCAAACAAAGGATAAAGCACAGATGAGTAATATTCTAGATACTGCCATTGAGGCGATCGCAGCCCGCGAAATTCTTGACTCGCGCGGCAGACCGACAATTGAAGCCGAAGTGCATTTGGTAAACGGTGCTGTAGGACTGGCACAGGTTCCTAGCGGTGCCTCTACTGGCACTTTTGAGGCGCACGAACTGCGTGACGGCGACAAAAGTCGTTATGGAGGCAAAGGAGTACTCAAGGCGGTGCAAAACGTCCAAGAAGTATTTGCCCCAAAATTGTTAAACTTGGATGCTCTCAACCAGGAACTACTAGACCGCACAATGATTGCCCTAGATGGTTCGGGAAATAAATCCAACTTAGGTGCTAATGCGATTTTGGCGGTTTCCCTAGCAGTTGCTAAAGCTGGTGCTGAGTCTTTGGCAATTCCCTTATATCGCTATTTAGGCGGGCCTTTAGCGAATTTGTTGCCAGTGCCGTTGATGAATGTGATTAACGGTGGGGCACATGCGGCAAACAATGTGGATTTTCAAGAATTTATGATTGTCCCCATTGGCGCATCTTCTTTCCGGGAAGCATTACGCTGGGGTGCGGAGGTGTTTGCTACTCTCAGCAAAGTTTTGGATGATAAAGGTTTACTCACTGGCGTTGGAGATGAAGGCGGTTTTGCTCCTAACCTTGAGTCTAATCAGATAGCTTTGGAGTTATTGGTTGCTGCCATTGAGAAGGCTGGTTACAAGCCAGGGGAAGAAGTAGCATTGGCATTGGATGTCGCAGCTAGCGAGTTTTACAAAGAAGGGCAGTACATCTATGACGGTAAACCTCATGCCCCTACAGAGTTTGTTGATTACTTAGGACAATTGGTTGACCAGTATCCCATCGTGTCAATTGAGGATGGATTACATGAAGAAGATTGGCTTAATTGGCAATTGCTCACCCAGAAATTAGGTTCGCGGGTACAGTTGGTGGGTGATGATTTGTTTGTTACTAACGCCACTCGCTTGCAAAAAGGTATCCAGGAAAAAGCCGGTAACGCCATTTTGATTAAACTCAATCAAATTGGTTCGCTCACCGAAACTTTAGAAACGATTGATTTGGCAACTCGCAACGGTTTCCGGTCAGTAATTAGCCATCGTTCTGGTGAAACTGAAGACACAACGATCGCCGACCTATCCGTAGCCACCCGAGCAGGTCAAATTAAGACAGGTTCTCTTTGTCGTAGCGAACGCGTAGCAAAATACAATCGCTTGCTGCGAATTGAAGATGAATTAGGCGATCGCGCCCTTTATGCTGGTGCTGTGGGTTTAGGACCGAAGTAGATACTGGGGACTGGGGACTAGGTAATAAATTCTTCCCAATACCCAGTCCCCAATACCCAATTAGGGATAAAATCCCAACTTGGGCAATCCTAAGGTTTCATCCCAGCCCATCATGAGGTTTAGACACTGAATTGCTTGGCCTGCCTGACCTTTAATCAGGTTGTCAATGGCTGACATGACAATCACGCGTCCAGTGCGTGGGTCAGCTTCTACACCGATGTAACAAAGATTGCTGCCACTAGCCCACTTTGTTTGGGGATAAACGCCACTTTCGCACACTTTTACCCAAGGTGAATTGCGGTAAAAAGCTGTATAAATCGTGATTAAGTCATCTCGTACTAGTCCGGGATCGCGCAGTGTAGCATATACGGTTGCCAAAATCCCCCGTACCATTGGGATGAGGTGAGGTGTAAATTGGATTGTTACTTCGTGACCCGCCAACTCGCTGCATACTTGCTCGATTTCCGGGGTATGGCGGTGACGAACAACACCATATGCTGCTAATGAATTATCTGCCTCAGCTAACAACAAGTTAACTTTGGCTTGCCGTCCGCCGCCAGATGTGCCAGACTTGGCATCTATGATGGCCGTTTCCGGGACGATTAAGCCTTGCTTGAGAAGTGGCGAAAGTGCTAAGAGGCTGGCGGTAGGATAGCAACCAGGACAGCCAACAAGCTGTGCTTCGCTAATGCGATCGCGATAAAGTTCGGGTAATCCATACACTGCTGTGGCGGCAGTGGTGCGATCGCTTCTCTCTGCACCATACCAAGTGGTATAAGTTGCCAGATCGCTAAATCGGTAGTCAGCACTCAAATCCAGTACCTTACATCCTTTTTCCACCAGTTTTGGTGCAATTTGGCAAGCCAGACCATTTGGTAAAGAGAGAAACACCACTTCACAACGGTGAGCGATTATTTCTGGTTCTACAGCCTCTATTGGCAAGTTAACTGCATGAGCTAAATGCGGGTAGAGATCCGCAAAGGATTTTCCCGCACTACTCTCACCACCTAAATAAGCTAGTTCGACTTCTGGATGCTCCATCAATAATCGCACCAGCTGTACTCCGCCATAGCCTGACGCGCCAACAATCCCAACGGGTACGCGTCTAAAATTGCCCATGATTATGAAATCCTTATCCGCTTTTGATTAATTCGTTGTCAGTCATTAACTATCAACTACCAGACGCAAGGCGCAAAAAACACCATTTAAACCAAGTTGGAGTATTTTTAGCTCCATACTTTAGGTTCTGCGATATTTACACTCTCACCAGCCAGATTATCACCAGTTTCCGACCCAGAGGAATTTTCTGTGAGGGCAGATCCAATCTAGTGAAAGTGCTGAGGAGCCACCGCGTCCCCTCGTCTTTTACTGCTTCCCCAAAGTTGCTTGGAGGGAAACCCTCCTGGCAACTTCTCTTCCTGCTTCCTGTTTTCTACTTATCGCTGCACTTTAGTACTAAACCCCAATTTTAGCGGCAGAAATTTTTGACATGTTATCAAATCATTGCTAGTCTACTTCTCTGCCATACAAAGGAGCTACAATTTACAATAAGAAATTGTTAAAAAAATTTACTATTGGTAGCTGGAAATCCTCTGTGTCAACGCCTAAGCCTACACGGCAGTCTCATGCTACTCCCCCTAATGGGGAAGATCCGCGCACGAGTGTGGCTCCTCAAGAGAAAACTACTCATAGCGCTCCCTCCTCAACTCAAACGTTTGAATTTGATTCGATTGATGCTGCCTTGGCAGACCTAAAAGCAGGTCGTGTCATCGTTGTAGTAGATGACGAAAATAGAGAAAATGAAGGTGACTTGATTTGTGCCGCTCAGTTTGCTACACCCGACATGATTAATTTTATGGCGGTGGAAGCAAGAGGGCTAATTTGTCTGGCGATGACAGGCGATCGCTTAGATGAACTAGACTTACCATTGATGGTGAGCAATATTACAGATACTAACCAGACTGCTTTTACTGTTAGTATTGATGCCGGCCCGCATTTAGGTGTAAGTACAGGCATTTCAGCAGAAGACCGTGCCAAGACTATCCAGGTGGCACTTAACCCAGCGACAAAACCGTTGGATTTACGTCGTCCTGGTCATATTTTCCCGATTCGGGCTAAGGTGGGAGGAGTACTCAAACGAGCAGGACATACGGAAGCTGGTGTAGACTTAGCACGATTAGCAGGGTTGTACCCAGCAGGGGTAATTTGTGAAATTCAAAACTCTGATGGTTCGATGGCGCGGTTGCCTCAGTTATTTGAATATGCTCGACATCATCAGTTAAAAATTATTAGTATTGCTGATTTAATTAGCTACCGCCTACAACACGATCGCTTAGTCATTCGCGAAAGTATTGCCGAACTACCCACCCAGTTCGGTAACTTCCAAATCTATGCTTACCGCCACACTTTAGATAACAGCGAACATGTTGCCATTGTCAAGGGCAACCCCGCTCACTTCCAAGATGAGCCAGTAATGGTGCGGATGCATTCAGAATGTTTAACTGGTGATGCTTTAGGTTCTTTGCGCTGTGACTGTAGAATGCAGCTACAAGCAGCGCTGAAAATGATTGAAAATGCCGGTCAAGGTGTAGTCGTTTACTTGCGCCAAGAAGGACGAGGCATCGGCTTAATTAATAAGCTTAAAGCCTACTCGTTACAGGATATGGGACTGGATACAGTAGAGGCAAACGAGCGCTTGGGATTTCCGGCTGATTTGCGCGACTACGGCATGGGAGCGCAAATGCTCATGGATTTGGGTATCAAAAATATTCGCCTAATTACCAATAATCCTCGCAAAATTGCGGGTGTCAAAGGTTATGGGTTGGAAGTAGTCGATCGCGTGCCTTTGTTAATTGAGGCGAATGACTACAATTCGTATTACCTAGCAACAAAGGCAAAAAAACTGGGTCATATGCTGTTGCAGACGTATTTAGTGACGGTAGCGCTGCACTGGCAAGACGACCCGCAATTGGTGACGAAACGCTATGAACGTTTAGAAAAATTGCGACATTTAGCGAGGAGTCATGATTTATTGTTGCAAGAAGAAGCGCGTCCTCTAGGACTTGCTTTGTTTGACGACCCATCCTTAACAGTACATTTAGGTTTTGACCAACCCAAAGTTGCTAGTTGCGATTGGTATCGCCAGAGTGGTCATCCTTACCTGGAAGCAATATTCCAAATATTGGATAAACTAGCGACTTTGCCTTACATCCAAAAGTTAGAATTTCTGATTTCTTCTGGTAGCGATCCCCTGAGTAATTTGCAAGTTCAACTCGATCGCCAAACTTTCTCTTTGGATACACTACCTTCCTCAATTAGCGATCGCTTGGAAAAGCAGAAAATTTATAGCTTTAGTAAAGAGTCTAGTTAATTTTTTCTATATTCTTTAAAAGAGTCCGGAGGTAAGAAGCAGGATGCAGAAGAGAATTTAACCTCTGCTGACTTGAAGCAACTGAACTTTTGTTCGGTAGAGAATTCAACCCCTTGCTTCTCTCCTATCCTCTACCTTTGTTAAGAACAGCTCATTTATCTATTCGCCCTGTAGACTGGACTTAACTGCCGAAAGGAATGAAGTAAGCTCAAAAACTTATCAAAATCAAAACTTACAGGGTCAATTTTTTGCCCTGAACGGTCTACTTCTTGGTGGGTGGTGATGCGATCGTCTGGCACTTGACTTTGAGCAATTAACCAAGCAAGAGAATTATATTGAGCTTCTGTATAACCGCTATGAAATTTTTGGTAGTTATTTCCTTGACCGTCTGGCGGTGTTTCTAAAGAAACGTGGTAAGCAAAATTATTTACTGATGGTGGCAAATTAGGATTAGTCTGTACAGTCTCAGTTCCTTCAATACCATCAAACACCGAGTTAGCAGCTCCAAAAGCTCGTTTTTGTGGAGGGACTAAATAAAGAACCGTCCCATCCAGCTTAATCAAAGTGTGATAACTTGCTTGGACATTTTCATCTTCATGGGGTGTTTGAAAGAAATTAATGGCGCTGGAGGCAGAATAACCAGTCTCATGAAGGACAATAATCGCTTGATTTTTGAGAGTTACGCCATGAATGTCTTTGCTATAGCGTTCTCCATAGTTGCTTGGGTCTACTGAGGCAACTTCATATCTAGGTATATATTTTGTAAAAGCCTCAGTAGTTCTATATCTTCCATAAACTTTATTTTTTTTGACTGGGGAAGCTGGGGATTTAGACTGTTTTTGAGATTCGCCAGTTTGGTTTTTTGCTGCCTGGAGTTGTGCCTGTGGATATTGACTCCAACCTATTATTTCTGGATTGGATATTGCTGTATTACTTGTTGTATTGCTTTGCAGTTTTGTGGCATTCCCTGCGAACAGTGCCACCATCAGAGCAGTCAACATCAGAAAAATAAATAGTACCCTAGTTGCCCAGTCACTGAACCTCATTTTTTTACTATTGCTAAAACGTTTAAAAATAATCTTAATATTTTGATTTTAATCAAAAATGTACTTTATTTTTACTCGAAAGTGGCAATATATTAGACATTTATTTTAAAAATTTCCTCTTTCGCTAGTGCTAATTAAATAGTATATTTATATTTTTATATTGCTGCTTAAGATAGAGTTAATAAAAAAGAAAATTATCTACGGCATCTCTCAAATTCAAAATCAAAAAACTAATTGAAATAGCATTAGCGCTTGTATTCTGCTGCATGGTGTTCGCATAGCCAAAGATAATGCCCCTCTGGTGTCAAGACTTTCTTCAATCCACCCCAGTTTTGCTGTGGATCTTTTTCTTCTAACAGCTGACGCAAAGCACGCAAGGCTGCACCATCAGCACGTTCTGGGTCTAAATCCTCACCCCTAGTAATTTTATCTGCTATTTCCGCATCTTCAGAACTTTCAATCTCCGGTAATTTGGCTGTTAATTCTTTAAATAGTTCTAAATCGTTTTTATATAGGGCTTCATATTCTTTAGGGTCTACCACACCCAGCCAAGGGCCAATTATCGGTGCGGCAAACCTCAAGACTTTGAATAACCTACCAATATAAGGTGCAGTTGCTCGCAGCCATTTGGCAGGTTCATCTATTTCATATAAACCGTCCTTTTCGCTGGGATGCCAACAACCTGGTGCTTGGCAGTAAAGTTGTAAATCTATTTTTTGTCCGGCTATGGCTTTCTGCCAAGATTTACCACCACGGGGACGTAGTACAAAGATATTGGGACAATGAGAATCGATTTTGGCTTGTTCGCGGCGAAATGCATTAGTAAATTCCCGTTGCGACAGTTCCCGTAAATTTTTTAATTCATCGATAATTGCTGCTTGTCCGTCAACAACTTTGGTTTCTAACTCATCAATGCGTTCTAGCACGGCATTTTGTGTATTCCAGTTTAAGCCATACAAGAGTTCTGCTACTGATACATCTTCTATTGCTTCTGGACATTCAATTGTTGCTTTCTTTTTTTCCCAGCGTTTTGATAATTGTTGATAGTCAAACTCGTGGGTACAAGGTTCGCCATCATGACCAAGACATGGAATTGTGCGTTGAATGTCTAAGCCGGGAAACCTTGCTAGAGTCACTTCAATGCCATCTCGCAGCAGGACAAAGAAATTTAGGGGGTTAGGGCCGCGCACTGTTAATTTAATATAGCGATCGCCCTTCACAGCTTCTACCAACGCTAAATGTTCTTGCTCGTAAGCCAACATTGCACCGTTTCGCCAATGGATATTAGTTGTAAAGCGGTGTTGACGCGCAATAAACCAAGTGGGAATCCCCGCAGGAATGGTATTGAGTTTGAATTTCATCGAAATTTCATGGCAATTTCCTGTTTTTTGGATTTGCTGCCATTTATGTTCGTAATGAGGCGGGTCGAGGGGCAAACGTTCGACAATTAAACTGATATCCCGGTTTTCTAAGGTGCGATAGGAAAGGTCAAAACGTTCCATTAGGCGGAGGAAATGATCTCGCATCGATGAGGCGATGTCTTGCCAGAGTTTATCCATTTCCTGACGGGTGAAGATGCCAAACTTGTTTATTACCTCTTCGCTTTCTAAGACTTTGCTAATGTATTCTGTTACCCACTGCGGTTTGAGGATGACGGTATCGTTGAGTTCTTCGTTGTCTTGGAAATAGAGAATTTCGCCTAATTCATGCAGCCATCGCGCCAGCACTTCTTTACTGTCAGCAACTTGCTTCTCAGCCATGATTTTCCACAATTGTTGCGGTGTGATGTGTTTTTCTGGCTGTGAACGAATAGCGTTAGCAGCATTTAGCCAAGTAGTAGGCCAGATTTCACCCATTAAGGGTAACTTGGCGGCAGTTTCTGCAATTGCTTGGCGAAGTTCTTCAATGCCAAGGCTGAACTTAGAGCTTATTTTGCAGTGTTCGATAATCTGGGGATACTTGCGGCGTAACTCGGACAGGGGAAGGTCTGCATCTCGCTCGTCGATATGAGTAGCGACCAGTAAAATTGGAGATTCGGGGGCTAAGGCTTTAATGGTATCCAGCCAGTAATAGAGTTTACCTTGCTCAAATCCCAGTCGGGCATTCCAGGCGAGTAAGAATAGCGAGCGGTTAGTGAGAAAGAATTGATGTGTAGCGTGATAAATTTCCTGTCCCCCAAAATCCCAGGTGTTCAGCTGCATGGTGACATCGGCTTTTCTGGGGTGGATTAATTCCAGGGATTTTATTTCAATCCCGTGAGTGGTGGATTCTTGGGTATCGAACTCTTCATCGCGCAATGCTCTTAATAAAGATGTCTTACCTATACCACCTTCACCAACCACTAGCAACTTAGAAACCCACTGCCGTAGACTACCCTCTAAACGTTCTCGAAGATAAGTCAAAATTGCCTGCGTTCCTTGCTCGACAATCTCAGGCGGTGGCGAGGTCAATTGTGGATTCTTATCGAGGACTAACGTAGTTAGTTGAGAGAGTTGGCCAATTTCTGGCGGTAGGCTGCTCAGTTGATTGTTACGCAGAACTAGCTTTGTTAGTTGGGAGAGTTGACCAATTTCTGGTGGCAGGCTGCCCAGTTGATTGTTATGGAGGTATAGTTCCGTCAAGTTGGAGAGTTGACCGATTTCTGGTGGCAGGCTACCCAGTTGATTGTTATGGAGGGATAGCTCCGTCAAGTTGGAGAGTTGGCTAATTTCTGGCGGCAGGCTGCCCAGTTGATTTTTATGGAGGTATAGCGCTGTCAAATCGGAAAGTTGGTTAATTTCTGGAGTCAAGCTGCTGAGTTGGTTATTAGAGAGGTCTAACCAGGTCAAATTGTAGAGTTCACCGATTCCTGACGGCAGGCTGCTGAGTTGATTGTTATCAAGGTCTAACCGTGTCAATTTGAAGAATTGACCAATTTCTGACGGCAGGCTGCTGAGTTGATTGTTATGCAAGTATAGCTCCCTCAAGTTGTAGAGTTGGCTAATTTCTGGCAGCAGGCTGCTGATTTGATTATCACCGAGGGATAACGTCATCAAATAGGAGAGTTGACAGATGTCTGGGGGAAGGCTGCTCAGTTGATTATTAGAGAGGTCTAGTTCCATCAAGTTGGAGAGTTGGCTAATTTCTGATGGCAGGCTGCTCAGTTGATTATTAGAGAGGTCTAGCTCTGTTGCTTTTTCCTTGGCAGCTTGTTCAATGATTTGCAACAGTTCTTCGTTTGTCACCTACAAACCTCACCAACTCTGTAGCGATATTTACCAGATTAGTGTAACGCAAGTTCAACAATCAGCCTGTTTAAAGAAGAGAGTCATTACAGAGCATATATAGCAGGAGGCTTTCAAAGTTCCGAGTTCCGAGTTCCGAGTGCTGAGTAAAGAAGTGATACCAATTCGTAATTCGTAGTTCGTAATTCGTAATTAAGAAAGTTTTACCTAGTCCGGCTTTCAGGGTTTGGATCTGTTTCATTATTTTCGTGAAATAGTCTGACCTACTCAGCACTCAGCACTTTCAGGGCAATCAACAACCCCCAGCAACTAACTCATTAAGCTGCATTTCACTTTTTTGAAAAACATAGTTAACAGCAGCAAATAGCTGGTCTAAATTCTGAATGAAATAACGAGTTTTATTTTGTGTAAACAAAGTTTTTTCTAATTTCCCGAATTCCCAATCCTTACCATTAGAGACAATTCCAAAAATAGTTACATCCATTTCATTATTCAATTTCTGAGCCGCAACCATTTCAGCAAGGCATTGCGCCCAACCTTCCGCAAAATTATCTTGTTTAGCTTCAACTAATATAAAATAAGGTTTATCAAATACAACTTTTCCTAACGGAGAGCGTTTAGCTAAAATATATTCAGGAAAACCCGAAAGATTTTCATCATAGACAAGTGATTTATGTCCCCACAAAACAAACTTACTGCGATAGTATTTCCAAATTTCTTTAAGAACTGGATAAATTAGATTCTCGCAAATGGAAAATTCTGAAGCACTAGGAACTCCATCCTGCATCACAGTTTGTAAGTCTTCACGGAAGTAGTCAGAAATACTAAACTCAATTTCTTCTATAAAATTGGCTTCGGTGTAAGTAATCTGAAATTCTTTAAGAACTGCACCAATATCTTTATAACTAATAAAAGCCATGTATTTCTCCTCATAAATTAGTTACTGCTGATATTGACATGACTATAGTTTAAGGATAGTGCTGAAATTTTGGAAAAACCTGCGTCGAAAAATTTTGGATTGACAAGCTAAAAGGCTCATCGGCGAGTATCAAAGACTCGTCCACGAGTATTAAAGACTCATCGGCGAGTATCAAAGACTCGTCCACGAGTATTAAAGACTCATCGGCGAGTATCAAAGACTCGTTCACGAGCGTCAAAGACTCATCGGCGAGTATCAAAGACTCGTTCACGAGTGTTAAAGACTCGTCCACGAGTATCAAAGACTCATCGGCGAGTATCCAAGACTCGTCCACGAGTGTCAAAGACTCATCGGCGAGTATCAAAGACTCGTCCGCGAGTATCAAAGACTTGTCCACGAGTATCAAAGACTCGTTGGCGAATCAAAAATCTTCTCCGCATTCGCTCGTTCAAAATTCGCTCATGAAGAAACCATTCTCCTGACTCTAGGTATCTTGGCTTACCTGGATTGCTCGCACATCCTCTGCTGCTTCATTCACTTCCTAAACCTTCAAGATATTGTTTGTTCGTAGCCAAGTCACCAGGGCCACCGTCAACACAACCAGCAAATTGTTGAGCAGCTGTCAAAAAGGAAATAGGCTCCTGCTGTTCTTGGTTAGGATTCTGTTGTACTAACTTACTTTGCAGAAATTCAATAAAATCTAAAACCTCTTGTTGCTTATCTGGCGGAAGCGATCGCATTTTTTCAGTGGCAGTTTGTACAAATGCTCAAGTTAACCTCCAGATGTTTGTTATCCATCCGTACTTTTTGCTTCCTATAACTCCCAGTCTAATTACCAGTCCACATCAAAATACTCGCTTAATCCGTAGACTCAATTAACTTGAAGCCCCAAGGTTTTAGAGCCGCGATCGCTATTTCTCTATCTACACCTTCATAAGCCTCCCACTCAAATGGGCAATCTTTTGGATGTCCGTCACCGACATTACCTGCAACTTTAATTACCGGAAAGTTTGCCACGCGATCGCGTTCCATACCTTTTGGGAGAGCTAATTTGATTTTGTGACCGACAAACTTCGATTGACCTGAATTAGCTACAGATTCACGGACTAAACAGATATCACCAGCAGTCCCCCAAGTAGTTTGGTAAATGTAGAGGAACGATATATATGTTTCTGGTTTGATGGATCTTTTTAGAATTTGCATTATCTGTAATCCTTATACGAGGAGTGAAAAATGAAATGAGTATTTATTACCACTGGCTACAACTACTTTAATTTTGCAACTTTAATCAAAATAACGTTTATGGCATTTTGGTAGCAATCGTCCAGAAACTTTTGCGAAGACAAACAAGGTGTGTTAAACTGTCGCGCCACTACGATCATTTCATATACATTGCCCAGTTTAATAATAGCGATCGCCATGACTGGGAGGCTGTGAAATTACCAGAAATTCTAAATCACAGTCTCTTCGTTGAACATTTGGTGAGGAACATTCGGCGGAACTTTTACGCCTTCGTGTTGAGAAAGAAGCTAGCGGAAACTATCTATTTCTAAAGTTGCTAGCTTCCACTTTGGCTATGTTTACAGCAGTAAATATTCCTGGAATAAAAAAAGACAGGCAAAAGGCCTGTCCTCAAAGTCATTATTGAGCGGAGATTTTAAAAATTCATCTCAGCAGCTTGGACTTTCTCAACTTGCTTCTTCTTCAGTACCAGCATAATTTGAGCCAACATTACAAGAGCGATGAATGCGATCATCCATCCGACTCGGCTGGCATCTTGCAATACGATTTCTGCATCTTGTTGACCAAATCCACCAACGTTAGGGTTGTTGGTCAAAGCGTCACCAGCTTTTACTGCTTGTCCTTCAGAAACAATCAATTCTGGCCCTGAGGGAATCGTATCGGAGACAACTTCACCAGAGTCGGTTTTAATGCTCACAACATATTTAACGTTACCGTCTCCATCTTCCTCTTTGGCAATCTTGCTAATAGTGCCAGCTGCGGAGGCGTTGTAAACTGAGTTGTTGCTCTTTTCACCTGTGGGATAGACTTGTCCGCGTCCCCGGTTTCCACCGACGTGAACTGAATATTTACCGAAGTGGATGTTTTTATCAGTTGCAGGGTTGGGAGAAAGAACTGGGAAGACGATTTCCTGATACTGTTCACCAGGAAGAGGGCCGACGATGACGACGTTTTCTTTGTCTTCGCTGTAGGGTTGGAAGAAAGTGTCGCCTACTTCTTCTTTTAGTTCTTCAGAAATGCGGTCTTCAGGTGCAATCTTGAAGCCTTCAGGCAACATCAGCACAGCACCCACGTTCAAGCCAGCTTTAGAACCATCAGCACCAACCTGCTGCACGCTGGTATCGTAGGGAATTTTCACTACAGCTTTAAATACAGTGTCAGGCAGCACCGATTGGGGAACTTCTACTTCTGTAGGCTTGGCCGCTAGGTGACAGTTGGCGCAAACAATCCGCCCAGTCGGTTCGCGGGGAGTTTCAGGGTAAGTTTGCTGTGCCCAAAAGGGATAGGCAGCAGCAGTTTGGGGAAGGGCTAGATCGCTGGTGAAGAAAAAGGTCACGGTGGCGATCGCTACAAGCAATGTTTTGATCATTGCTCTAGCACTGCGAGTTAACCTCGCTGTTGTACAAGCATTACTCATCTCTATAAGGACAATGATTCTCTGATGAATTAGTCATTAGTCATTAGCCAACAGTTAACTGTTAACCGAATTAAGCCCACCAAGGTTCTTCGCCAGTGCGGAAGTCGGTTTCAGTCCAAGTAGTCAAGACAATTTTGTCGTCGTTTACATTGGCATGGGCTAAAGCCAAAGACAATGGTGCTGGGCCTCGGACAACCTTACCAGTGGCATCGTATTGGGAACCGTGACAAGGGCATTTAAACTTGTTTTCAGCCACATTCCAAGGAACAACACAACCTAAGTGGGTGCAGATAGCATTAATGCCGTAATCAGCAATTGCCTCTTTGCTTTCCACCACTATATAGGTGGGGTCGCCCTTTAGCCCTTGAACTAGGGTGCGATCGCCTGGGTTATGGCTTTCTAGGAATTTACTGAGGCTAACATCGTTGCCCAGCTCGTCTTTTGCCGTTGTACCGCCGCCAGCGCCACCGCTAGCTGGTGGAATAAAGTACTTGACAACGGGATACAATGCACCCAGAGCTACTCCAGTGACAGTCCCAAATGTGAGCAGATTCATGAACTGACGACGACCCATATCGGGCACGTCTGCTGATTCAGAAAATTGAGCCATAATCTACGCGCTCTTTGTGTATTTTGTTAAGCATTCTGACAAGAGTACGAGTACTCAATCGACTCCTGTCTGAGTCGAAATGCTAACGCCTGCAACGATGCCAAACTTCTTTATTCCAAGACACTTTTAGCATCCTGTTTGTTAGCATTACATTTCTTTATATCCCTATCATACTTGAGTTACGGAACTTAACATCATAACTAAATGTAAAATCTAATTGAGAAAAGCTATGACAGGACAGGAATTACGTCAACTGTTGCTTGAGAAGTGGGGACATTCTTATGACGTGCAGTTTCGGCGCACACAGGGCAAGATATTTTTACAGGTAATGTGGAAGTATCTAGAACAAGCTTCTTTTCCCTTGAGTGAAGAGGAGTACCAAGCGCATCTTGACACCGTAGCTAATTATCTTCATGCTTTGGGTGGAGCAGCCCAGGTACAAACATTTATTACACAAACACGCGATCGCCCCCGACTTGGCAAAGCTGTTAGCATACCTTTAGACTTGGGCGATCGCTCTTCCGAATGGATATTATGACTTGCCTGTACTCAAGTTTAATACTCGATTGCACTTTTAATTGCTAGTAATATTTTTAACAGAAAATTTTTCTAGTTAATTAATAATCATACTTTGCTCTAAAGCTTTCTAGTCCTCATTTAACCTCTGACACCTGTTACATACGCCACTGTTAGCGGATGTTGGGGAGACTCAAAGATTTGCGCCGCGTTACCCGACTCTATTAACTGCCCAACACCATCCTGTACCCAAAACAATGCAGCTCGATCGGCAATCCGCTTTGCTTGTGCCAAATTGTGGGTGACAATCAGCAAGGTATAACGTTCCCGCAACCTAGTAATTAAATCTTCGACAACACCACTGGAGATAGGGTCAAGAGCGCTACAAGGTTCATCCAACAAAATGACTTCTGGTTGTAGACCTAAAGCTCTAGCTATACACAAGCGCTGCTGTTGTCCGCCAGAAAGTGCTAGAGCGGAAGTATGCAGTCGGTCTTTAACTTCGTCCCATAGTCCTACATCCTTGAGTGTTGTTTCGACGATCGCATCAATTTGCTCTCGGTTACGTATCCCATGTTCTCGCAAGGGCAATTCCAAATTCTTCCAAATAGACAAAGGAAATGGATTCGGCTTTTGAAAGATCATGCCGACTTTCCGTCGTAGTGCGATCGCATCTATCTTGGCATCCAGCACTTCTAAATTACCTATGTGAATTCTCCCCTTGACTCGACAATGGGGAATCAAATCAGTCAAACGGTTTAGGCAACTTAGGAAGCTAGTTTTCCCACAACCTGAAGGGCCTACCAAAGCAAAAATCTCCCCCGCATTAATGCCAATACTGACATTAGCAAAGGCTGTTTTTTGCCCGTATTGCAGAGTAACATTCTCAGCTTGAATAAATGGTTGCGAAGTTTCATCAGAAAAGGAGTGAGATTGCGCCAGTTCCATCAGGTAATAATTCTCCTCTGTAACCAATTTTCTGCAATCCATGCCGCTGTACCATTGATCGACAACAGCAGTAATAACAAGATGGATGCTGAAGCATAGGCATTGGCATCTCCTCCCGATACATTCATCGATAAATCAAAAATATGAATCGAAAGGGCGCGTCCAGAATCTAGCAGCGATTCTGGCATTCTATCTACATAACCACTTGTGAAAATTAAAGCAGCAGTTTCTGCGATCGCTCGACCAATACCCAGCACCAATCCCACAATTAAACCGGGGACAGCAGCTGGTAATAATAGTTGAAATAGTGTAGTTGTACGAGAAAAACCAAGGGCAGCAGCTCCCAATCGATAGTCTTTGGGAACAGCGCGAAATCCTTCTTCCGTGGAGCGAATCAGGATTGGTAGCACCATACACGCTAAGGTCAGCCCTCCCGATAGTATGGAAAATCCTAGTCCCAGAACTTTGCAAAAGAAGACATTGCCAAACAAACCAAAGACTATCGAAGGTACACCTGCCAGTACATCTAAACTACGGCGTACTAGGCTAGCAAACAAACTGTCAGTTGGGGTAAATTCTGCCAGTAGAACTGCTGTACCAACTCCAATCGGAATGGAAACCAGCATACATACCCCCATAATAAGGATAGTGGAAACGAGAATCGGAGCAATTCCGCCTTCTCTGCCAGCGTTCTCTGGTTCAGTTGTGAGAAATTGCCACGATAAGTTACCCATCCCATGCCAAAGGATATCGCTGAGTATCCAGAGAAAGATAGCAGTAACTAAAGCAGCAGTTGT
This sequence comes from Dendronalium sp. ChiSLP03b, assembly GCF_034531165.2. Classification (NCBI taxonomy): domain Bacteria; kingdom Bacillati; phylum Cyanobacteriota; class Cyanophyceae; order Nostocales; family Nostocaceae; genus Dendronalium; species Dendronalium sp. ChiSLP03b. Next base: position 183,324 of record NZ_JAVRBR020000016.1, read on the forward strand.
CCAAACGATGATAGTTGCTAGCCAATCTAAGTTTTGAGTACTGCCTTTTATCCCTCTGCCTCCTGCCTTCTGCCTCCTGCTTTCTCTAAGCATATATTTTCCCCTGGCTGATAACTTCAGCAACAGTAACTAATAGCGCAATCAACCCCATCAATACCAAACCACTTACAAAGAGTGCAGAACGGTGATCTCCTGTGGCATAAGCCATTTCCAGAGCAATATTCGCTGTTAAGGTGCGGATCGGGTCAAATAGACTTTTGGGGGTCTGCACTACATTGCCGCACACCATCAAAATTGCCATTGTTTCGCCAATGGCGCGGCCAGTTTCTAAAATTAAGCCTGTAAATAATCCTGATTTGGCAGCCGGAAAGACAATGCGTCGGATAGTTGCCCAACGGGATAATCCTAAAGCGGCAGCTCCTTGGAGATAAGAGGCGGGGACTTTGGCTAGACTAGCATCGGCTACCAGCGCAACAGTCGGCAAAATCATGATTGTGAGAATTGCGATACCAGCTAATAGGCTTGGGCCTGGTGGATGTATCTTACCGATAATGGGAACTAACACCACTAATCCCCAGAAGCCATAGACTACAGACGGAATTCCTGCTAATAGTTCAATTAGACGACGATAGAGGCCAGCTACTGCTGGCGGGGCATAAAATTGGCAAAAAACTGCGGATAAAATCCCAATTGGCGTAGCAATTAACACTGAACCAAACATTGCCAGCAGTGTTCCCCATAGCATGGGTAAGAGGTTATAGAAGCCTGCGGTCGGGTTCCAAGAAGAATCGGTAAAAAAGCGTGTTAGCCCAACATGGTTTAGGACTGGTAGGGACTCTAAAACTAGAAAGACGATGATTAAAAGTGCGATCGCTCCTGCGATCGTCGCTAAGAAGCGTAGTGTCCAAACTAACCACAGGTCATTTGGAGACGACAAAATTTTGCTTTTTAACAATGTCACTTACCTGTTGTGATTGCGCGAAATCAATAAATTCTTTTGCCAGTCCTTGGGGTTCGGTTTTCGTTACCAAATTGAGTGGACGCGAGATGGGGAAAGTTCCGTTTTGCACATTCTCAGTTGTTGCTGCTACACCACCTACAGGCAACAGCTTGATAGGTACTCCATTCACGGCACTATATTCTGCCGAACCTATAGAGACATAACCAATTGCATTGGGATTTCCTGCTACAGTCTTAATTCCCTGCTGATTGTCACCAATCACTACTTGCGCTTTGATGTCAGTATTCTTCAACTTGAAGTGATGAGTAAACAATTCTAAAGTTGAACGTCCTTCGGCTTTGTTAACAACTGTAATTGTTCCATCCTTACCTCCCACCTGCTTCCAGTTCGTCAGCTGGCCCGTATAAATATCTATAATCTGCTTATCGCTAAGAGCTTGCACGGGATTGTCTTTTTGCAGAATTACTGTCACCCCATCACGAGCAATTAAGAATGCTTTTAAATCCCGTTCTTCTGGATTTAAGGCACGAGACACCATGCCAATATCAGCCGTACCTTGACGAGCATCAGAAACGCCGCGCGAAGACCCGCCTGATTGCACATCAATTCGTACACCTCGATGCTTGGACTCAAAGCTTTTACCAATTTCTGCTGCTAATGGTGCGATTGTACTGGAGCCAGTTAGCACTACTTTGCCTTGAAGCCGATCTCCACTTTTAGATGCAGCGGCTTCTGGTCGAGAGCAGCTTTGCAACCAAAAGCAGGTTGCCAATCCCAGAGGAATCAGAATTTGTGAAGGTTTGCTCATTTAGATATATCTGTATCGAAAGTTGTTAATTGAACAAGAGGACACAACAGCCAAGGTTCAAGGCTTTGTCTGTAGTTACTTGTACCTCTGAAGCCAAGTGGTAGAGAACTGCTTTGCCATCACGTTGAGCAATCACAAACTTTGCTTGACGCAGAACTTGCAAATGATGGGAAAGTAAGCTTTGTTCTAAGCCTAAAATCGCGTTCATCTCTCCTACATGCTTAGGACCGTTCATTAAAAGTTTTAAGACTGCCAAACGGGTTTCATCTGCCAACACCTTCAGCTTTTGTGAGCAGTCAATCTGCTTGCTTGTACTATCCATCTTTTCTTTCCAGCTAGACTCTGCGATCGCCACACCCGTTATTCATCGAGATTGATTACCATAACTTAAGAATGCTGATTCATATAAAAATTTATTCATATTTAAAGTCAAAATTAACACAATAGGTAATTTTTCTTAAACTATTTTTAACTAAAACTTAATGTCTGTGATTTTTGTTACTTGTGGCTACTGCTGGGCACGCCTTTAGCTTCCTGTGCCCACCACTGAGGAATCATGACGATCAACTCTGTGCCTTCGAGAGTAGAATGACATTCCAGTTTGCCCTGATGCCGTTCCACAACATTTGATAACTAATAAACACTAGACTCGTACCTTTACCAAAATTTGGTAGTAAAAAAAGGAGCGAACAAACAACTTTTGACTGTCTCACTCATACTGCAACCATTATCTATAATCCGAATCACAATTGAGTGATTAGGCTTGAGCTTAGAGGGTTTAGAGTAGGATTCACTCGCGATTATTGATTGTGCATTGTTAAATTCAGTGCGGATTGTAATCTTACTTGAATAGTCTAATATTTCTTTTGACCATCGCTTGCGATCGCGTTCCTCCAAAGCATCAATTTTATAAAATCTATCCACAGTTTATAAGCTGGTTTTCGTGCTTTGGTAAACTCTCTACTTTGATAATGTCAAAACGAATTTCAACTTTTTCAAGTCATGATAAGTTATTTGTGTCATTTGCCTGTAAGCTTAACCAAACCAACACCACCAAAGTACAGTCCTAGTACTGCCCCTGCTAAAAGACTTTGGGTAAGAGGGTCAGTAGAAGGTGTGAGGATGGCTCCCAAAACCACTGCTCCCATAATCACGAAACGCCAACCAGCTAGCATTTTTTCTGAAGAGACAATTCCCAAATTCCCGAGCAGCAGTTGGATAATTGGAATTTGAAATGCTAAGCCAGTGCTGAATAATAACAGGAGTACAAATTCAAAATATTTGTCAATCGACCACAATTGTTCTACTACATCTGCTCCATAGCTGATAAAAAATTTCAAAGCTGCGGGGATAAGGAGTAAGTAGGCAAATACTAACCCAACTGCAAACAGCACACTCGACCCCAAAACCACAGGCCCCAGCAAACGGCGTTCGCGGCGAGTTAGTCCTGGGAGAACGAACTGTATAACTTGGTAAAGGATGAAGGGACTAGAAAGTACCAAGCCGCTATATGCTGCAACTTTGAGGGAGACAAAGAAATATTCTCCAGGAGCAAGTTGGAGAAATTTTACTCCTTGGGCGGGGACTTCTAGTAGCTGGACAATGGGCTTGATGGCAAAAAAGCAGCCGATAACACCCACCGCTACAGCAATCAATGAATAAAAAATCCGCTGTCGCAACTCCTCTAGGTGGTCGAAAAGAGACATTTCGACCTCTCCTGGTAACTCATCGAGAGGATCGACTTTTGAGTTGCCGTATCCTTCCATGTCTATATCAGGAGTGGTTACAGCGTCTACATCTTGTGAAGGTGTCATGAGTCAGCTAGTAGGCAACATTTGTTAACTATTTTATCTGGGGAAGCAGCTACAAAGGGAACTCTAACAAATAAATTGTCGCGCTTGAAGTTGTCAACTGTTCGCAGTCAACAGTCAACAATTACAAAGGAAAGTTTTTTATCGAACAGAATTCAGAAGTCGGCAGTGCGGTAGACAGGTTCCCTGGCATAAAGCAACTGCCGTTCAAAAGTCAGAATGAGCGCATGAATTCTTGACAACTGGCGGATGAATAAGTAGGTTTAAGATCCCTGCTAAATCTTGAATGAGCGCAGTCTACAATCATTGGTGAGTCTAAATCTCCTACTGATTGATTCTGACTTATGACCTGCCGCTTATTATGTTTTTAGCTGCTGGGAGATTTTTTTCCTGATTTTTGGGGTCGCATCTGCATAAGTTAGTGGGAGACTATCTTGTGGGTAATGCCTACCCGAAAAAGGGTGGAACCGATCATTGGTAAATTACGTCTCTGCGACTAGTAGCATTGAGTAAATTGACGCAACATCAACATACGATGCTCAGTTTTTAAACTCCGGTTCATCAAGGTGGCATCCATAACGTAGCGCAATCGGAAATTTTTCGCTGAGGTTTGTATGAATAGGACAATTTGCATTGGCCTGATGGCATTGCCTGTTTATCTACATAATGCCAAGCTAAGCTTTGCTTATAGCAATGTGCCAAGTTTCTTAAATCCACTTTCTATAGTTGCTTACAGCACAAATGCTCAGTTGCGCATTGCACCATGGCAAATATCGGCTAGAGATGACCAAACCGAAGATTGCCTGCGCGATGGTATGTGCAGAGATTGATAAGTAATACTATTTTAGATATTGGAACTAGCGCGGGCTTCCGCACAAGAGACTTCTCTGTGTGTCTGTAGGGTTGATAAATAATTTATCTAATTACAGAAGCGCAGAGAACACAGACTTACATAGGTTAAAAAGTAACTTAACTTTTTAGAATTTTTATCCACCTTAACAAAGATAGGATATTTAGGATTAAGAGTGTAAGGTTTGCAGGCAAATTTTTTCTCCACACTCCTATTCCCTCGCACCCCTATACTCATAATGAAGAGTCAGAGAACCTTGATGTTGGCATAACCATAAATATGGCTAAGGCTGACGATCGCTTCAGGTTTTAACTTTGGGCACTGAACAAACTTGAGATTCCAGAACCCAACAAAATTGTACTCAAAAGTACTTTTTGCTCTGTTAGATAATTTTTAATATTCATAAAAGTACTTTATTTTATATTTAGAAATTTTGCAATTTGTACTTATAGTAGTATTTTTGCTGAATTAATAAATGCTAACATTGCCTTGTGACAGATAAAATATATCTAAAAATTTATCCGGAATGCTGCTATTTAAATTAGTAATTTGATGGAGATGTACTTAAACTAAAGCAAAAATTCTCCAAGACAAATATATTTTTCAGCAGATTTCGTCATTCCCATCCCTGAGTGAATTCGACTAGTTATGCTCCTAGATTTAGAAAGATTTTATCAGGCTTGCAATCCGAGCAGACCTCTAATGATGGGAAATCTGCGCGATCGCCGATACTATATCGATTTTGCGGCGGTACGGGGTGGCAAAATCATTGAGGCTCTCCAGCGCACGATCGCCCGCATATCTCCCGATGGCCCGACCTGCCAGCTATTTACAGGGCATCTCGGCTGTGGAAAATCAACAGAGTTATTACGACTCCAAGCCGAGTTGGAGGAGCAACGATTTCATGTAGTTTACTTCGAGTCTACCCATGTCCTAGAAATGGCGGATGTGGATGTGACTGATATTTTATTAGCGATCGCCGGACAAGTAAGCGAAAGCTTAGAAGCGATGAAAATCCGCCTCAAGCCCCGCTACTTCACGAAGTTGTTTACTGAAATTGTGGATTTTCTCCAAACGCCAATTGAACTCGGCGTAGAAGCAGAATTGTCCGTTGGCATTGCCAAAATTACAGCCAAGACAAAAGAAAGCCCCCAATTGCGACGACGATTAAGAGACTATTTAGAACCGCGCACTCAAAATATTTTACAGTCAATTAATAAAGAACTCCTAGAACGTGCCAACAAGGAACTCAAAGCTTTAGGTAAAAAAGGACTGGTAGTAATTGTTGATAACTTGGATCGGGTGGCAATTCGACCTTTACCTTCAGGGCGATCGCTACCAGAATACTTGTTTATCGAGCGGGGCGAGCAATTACGAAAACTCAATTGTCATATAGTCTATACCATTCCCTTGGCTCTGACTTTCTCCAACGATAGCGCCGAACTACAACATCGTTTGGGGGGCGGAGTGGCACCGAAAGTTTTACCGATGATACCCGTGCGTCTGCGTTCTGGCGAAGTTTTTACCCAAGGCTTGGAATTGATGCGACAAATGGTGCTAGCTAGAGCTTTCCCCGACATTTTAGCTAGCGATCGGTTAGGCTTAATTACAGAAGTGTTTGATAATTTGGAAACACTAGATCGATTGTGCCTGATTAGTGGTGGTCATGTGCGGGATTTACTAGGGCTACTGTTTGACTGTCTCCGGGAACAAGACCCACCCTTCGATCGGGAGTGTGTGGAATTAGTAATTCAAAGACAGCGAGATTACCGAGCTAACGCCATTGACCCCCACGAATGGGAATTAATCTTTCAGGTGGTGCAGCAGCAAAGAGTTAGAGGTGATATAGAATACCATACCCTGTTGCGGAGTTTGTTTGTCTTTGAATACCGCGATCGCCAGGGCGCTTGGTTTGCCGTCAACCCAGTTTTAGAAGAAACGCAAAAATTTCAATCATGGTTGAACGACACCCACAGGCAGATATAAGAACAGCTAACGAACGTGCTTTGCGAAGTCTGGGGAGGGCAATTTCCCTCTCCAGCGGTCAATTTTCTGTGGTATTGGTGTGCTGCAATTATCGCGTCTTGCAAGAGCAGATGCTGCAAAAACTCGAAGAAATATCTTTGGGACACCATATTCAAAAAGTAGTTCTGCCCCGCAATGCCAGAAGTCTTTACCTCAACATCCATTTACAACTACTGACTGAGAAACGGCCGCCATCGGCATTGACGATCTTGGGTTTAGAGGCAGTGGATGGAATTGACGACCTACTCCGGTCAGTTAATCATATTCGGGATGAATTTCGCAAACGCCATCCATTTCCCATGGTTTTGTGGGTAACTGACGAGATATTGCAAAAGTTGGTACGTTTGGCACCAGATTTCGCGAGTTGGGCGGCGACACCAATTCGGTTTGAAATGACTACTCCCCATCTGCTGCAATTTTTGCAACAGGAAACTGATTCTCTATTCGCCACAGTATTGCCAAGCAATGTTACACAACACCAAGAACCTGAAGTTGTAGAACATTATTCCACTCTCGAACAAATCTGGGAACATAGCGATGAACTCCAGTTTGCTATTGGAGAGTTGCAAGAGCGTGGTATTACTTTAGAGCCAGAATTACACGCTAGTTTAAAATTTGTTTTCGGTCTAGATGATTATGTGAGCGACCGAATCGTTATAGCTTTAAGTCATTTTCAGCACAGCTTACAAGTTTGGCAGCATTTAGCGGAGCATAACGACAAAGATAGTAACAATTTAAGAATTCAAAATTCCTGGGTTACAGAATTAGATATTGTTAGTAACCACACTTCACCACTACTACGACAGGGAGTTTTGCTGTTTTATATCGGACTATGTTGTTGTCGCCTAGCAGAACAAAATCAGATAGACAATCGCCGTCATTGGTATGCTGCTAAATCTTCTTTTCAGCAATGCTTGAGAGTTTTACAAGTGGCTCAGCGTCCGGATATCGTCGCTGAGTTTATTGGTCAACTCGCTGAGGTTTTGCAACATCTGCAAGAGTGGGAAGAATTGCAAATTGTTGCCCAAAAATCTCTAGAGTTGCATCAAACTTATGGCAGTCAAATTCAACTTGCTTGTGACTATGGTTTTCTGGCTCAAGTAGCTGTGCAGCAGTCGCGGTGGGTACAGGCCAGCATATTAGCACACGTTACACTGCTGAAATTAGGTGAGGCGCAACAGCAAAGCGATCGCCATCAATGCTTGTTTCCATTGCTACTGGCGCAGATTTATTATTTAATATTAGCGAAAGCCCAGCGAAATGTCGGCGAGCTAGAAGTAGCGCGGGAATATTTAGAAAAGGCCACTAAGGAACTGCCAGCAGCTTTAGAAAACAGTGCCCATCAATACGATGCCCATCGTTATATTCGCTTGTTGCGGCGATTGCGATCGCTTTACTTTGAAGCAGGCAGATATCTAGAAGCCTACTGCATCAGACAAAAACGCCGTTCTATAGAACAGCAGTATGGCTTCCGGGCTTTCATTGGTGCAGGTCGCTTGCAACCCCAACGACAGGCAACAAACCCAGCCTTGATGTCTCCATCTGGGAGTAGTAGCATTGCTCTAGAAATCGCTGCCTCTGGTCGAGAGCGAGATATTAATAACTTAATTGGCAGAATTAGCCGCGCCGATCAAAAGCTAATTGTAATTCACGGTCAGTCAGGGGTGGGTAAAAGTTCTACTGTGACGGCGGGGTTAGTGCCAGCATTGCAAAATCGAGCAGTTGGCGATCAAATTGCCGTGCCTGTAGTCTTGCAAGTTTATACAGATTGGGTGCAGGCGTTGGGGAAATCTTTAAGTGAGGCGGTTTATGACATAAAGGGAGTAGCCATTGAACCAGAGGCTTTGCCATCAACTGCCACGCCCATTACCATTGCCGATATCTTGCAACAATTACAAGAAAATGCTAATAACCATTTGATTACAGTTTTAATTTTTGACCAGTTTGAAGAATTTTTCTTTGGTTATAGCGATCGCCAGCAAAAACAAGCATTTGATAGATTTATCAGCGATTGCCTAAATATATCTTTTGTGAAAGTTATTCTTTCCTTACGAGAAGATTATTTACATCGTTTATTAGAATTTAAACATCTCTCTGACTTAGAGGCAATTAATAATAATATTCTGGACAAAAATATTCGCTACCAATTAAATAATTTTTCTCCAGAATATGCAAAAGCTATTATTCAGAAGTTAACAGAGCGTTCTTACGCTCACTTAGAACCTGCTTTAATTGATGCGTTAGTAGAAGATTTATCTACAGAGTTTGGAGAAGTCCGCCCAATTGAGTTGCAGGTAGTAGGAGTACAATTGCAAGACGAGCAAATCACCACACTAGAGCAATATCAACAATATAGACCGAATAAACTCATTGAAAGATATATTAAAGAACTAATTAAAGACTGCGGGCCAGAAAATGAACGAGCAGCTTTACTCGTCTTGTATTTGTTAACAGATGAAAGTAACAAACGTCCGTTTAAAACTCGTGCCGAATTAACCGCAGAGCTAGCTGAATTAGAAGATGCTGGCAAATTGGAAATAGTCTTAGATATTTTAGTTAGCTCTGGGTTAGTAGTGCTATTTCCCGATGTGCCCGAACGCTATCAACTTATTCATGATTATTTAGTAGACTTGATTCGCTACTTGCAACAACAAGAATCGAGCTTGCAAGCACAACTAAATCAGTTACGCTACAAAGTCGATCAAAGTAAAGCTGAAATTGAGCGCCTCAAGAGCGAACTCAGTCAAAAAAAGCAGCAAGCCAAACTAGTAGATATTCCCCAACAAGGATTAGATTTAGTCACAGAATTGCGGGAGTTACGCAAGCGCGAAGAACTAAGTCAATTGCAAATTGAACAATTACGAGCTGAACTCAAAGAAAAAGAGTTAACAGCCCAATTAGTAGAGAGTCAGAAAAAACAAAGACTCAGTGAAGTTAGATTAAATCGTTCGCTGAAAATCGCACTGACTGCTTCAATCTTAGCCATATTGGGGTTAAGTGTATCTATAGTCACAGCAGTAGATAGCGAGATCAAGACCCTCAGTGTATCGAGTGAAGCCCTGTTTGCCTCACAAAAAGGAATTGATGCCTTAAAAGAAGGTTTAAAGGCAGGAAAAAAACTGCAACAAGCTATCTGGGTAGATCCCTATACGAGAGAACAAGTACAGACAGCTTTATACCAAGCAGTTTTCGGGGTGAGAGAGTATAACCGTTTAGACGGGCATATGTCTGGAGTCAATAGTGCTATATTCAGCCCCGATCGCTCTTTGATTGCCTCTGCTAGTGCAGATAGTACAATCAAACTTTGGCGCTTTGATGGTAGTTTGGTCACAACTTTGTCGGGACATGAGGATGTAGTAAATAGCATCAGCTTTAGCCCTAATGGTCAGATATTGGCATCTGCTAGTCAAGACAAAACAGTAAAACTGTGGAGTCGGGAAGGTAAACTACTTGCTACCTTACTAGGCCATGAAGCTGTAGTAAATAGTGTCAGTTTCAGCCCTGATGGTCAAATTATTGCTTCGGGAAGTACTGACAACACCATCAAGCTTTGGAGTCGAGATGGTAAATTACTCAAAACTTTAGCAGGGCATAATCGCGCAGTTTTGGGCATAGCTTGGTCGCCTGACGGTCAAACTATAGCTTCGGCAAGTGCTGACAACACCATCAAGCTGTGGAGTCGGGACGGTAAATTGCTCAAAACCTGGGAGGGGCACGAGGATGCAGTTAAAAGCATAGCTTGGTCGCCTGATGGTCAAACTATTGCCACCGCTAGTTTGGATAAAACTATCAAACTGTGGAATCCAGAAGGAAAGCTGCTAAAAATTTTGTCAGGTCATAGTGCGGGAGTCACCAGTGTGAGTTTCAGCCCTGATAGTAATACTATTGCCTCAGCCAGTACCGATGAAACAATCAAACTTTGGAGTTCAAAAGGCGTGTTGTTCGGCACGCTCAGAGGACATAATAATTGGGTAAATAGTGTGAGTTTCAGCTCTGATGGTCGTACCCTAGCATCTGCGAGTCGAGACAAAACCATCAAACTCTGGCAATGGGACAGTGTACTGCTACGAAATCCTAAAACCGAGAATAATAACTGGATTACTAGCATTAGTTTTAGTCCAGACGGTCGAACTTTAGCAGCAGCAAGTCAAGACCAAACTGTAAAACTTTTAGGTCGCGATGGTAAATTGCTCAAGACCTTAAAGGGTCATCAGGATCAAGTTTGGGGTGTCAGTTTTAGCCCAGATGGTCAAGCGATCGCTTCCGCAAGTAAGGATAAAACAGTTAAGCTTTGGAGGCGTGACGGTAAACTACTTAACACCTTGCAAGGACATCAGGATGCAGTCTTGGGTGTAGCTTGGTCGCCTGATAGTCAAGCGGTAAGCGAAGCCATGTCCAAAGGGCTTATCGCTTCGGCAAGTAAAGATCGAACGGTGAAGCTTTGGAGCCGCGATGGTAAACTGCTTAACACATTGCAGGGTCATAAAGATGCGGTAAATTGGGTCAGCTTTAGTCCTGACAGCAAGTTACTAGCTTCAGCTAGTGATGACAAAACAGTAAATATCTGGAATTATCAAGGTAAACTACTATACACTTTAAGCGGTCATAGCCGTCGAGTTAATGGAGTTGCTTGGTCGCCTGATAGTCAAACTCTTGCCTCAGTCAGTATTGATAGCACAGTCAAACTGTGGAGCCGGGACGGTAAATTACTCAAAAATTTTGTAGGGGACGGCGATAGTTTCATCAGTGTCAGTTTTAGCCCCGATGGCAGGACTTTGGCAGCTAGTAGTGATGACAAAATCAGACTTTGGAACCAAGACGGGACTTTACTGATGGCTTTGAAGGGTGACAAGGAAGAATTAACCAGTGTGAGTTTCAGTCCTGACGGCAAGACTTTAGCTGCGGGCAGTGGCAATGGTACGGTAATTTTCCGAGATTTGGCAGATATCAAACTCGAAAATTTACTTTCACGGGGCTGCAATTTGATACAAGATTATTTGCAGACTAACCCGAAAGTAACAAACAGCGATCGCGCTTTGTGTCCCCGCAAGTTTTGATTTGCAAGCCCTTGACTACTGACTTCCAGTTGGTTGTGATTGAGATGGTTGACGCAAACGACGTAAAGAATCTCGCAACTTGTTCTGGCTAGAGGATGAGTTGTTATCTCTGCGCCGCCGCCGATTTGTTGTTTGTGGCTGTTGTGACGAATTACTAGATGCTCGCTCGCGCCGAATGCGGCGTAGAGACTCTCTGGTACTTCCCTGGCTTTGAGTTGTCCTCTGTTGAGATGATGTTCTGGCAGCAGTACTTTCTACTGGCTGACGACGCAATTGCCGATTGAGTCTAGGTTGACTAGTGGTTTCGGCAGAAGCATTTGTACTGGCAGATGTTAGCGATCGCCTGCGTCTTCGTGTTCCCTCTGTGGAATTAGTGTTAGATGCAGTTTGTTGAGTTCTCTCTTGTGTTTCCCTTTGTCTTTTCCGTTCTTGGACTTGGCGGTATCGACGCGAACCTTGTATAGCAAATTCAGTGGCGATCGCTACTCCTTGTCTACCAGTCTCTGATGGTTTTAATTTCCAGTCACGCGCTTGTCTCAAAGTTTCTTCATCCAAGTCACGGTTTCCACTAGAGCGTGCAATCCGTACATTGGTAACATTGCCCTTTGAGTCAGTATCAACCGCTACTTCTACTCTGCCTTCAATACCTCGCCGTCTTGCAGCTTCTGGATACTTAGCTCTGCATCCACCTTCGCGGCAAGCTGCACGGCCATTACCACTACTTGGACTGCTAATTTTCGGAGGTGTTGGTGCTGTTGCTACTGGCGAACGATTTCCAGTTTGATTACCTGTACCCGTACCTGTGCCTGTGCCCGTACCTGTGCCCGTACCTGTACCCGTACCTGTGCCTGTGCCCGTACCTGTACCGATACCTGTACCTCTACCCGTACCTGTGCCTGTACCAGAACCTGTACTTCCAGGAACACCAGAACCTACACCTACAGCAATACCAGAACCTGTACCTACAGCAACACCAGAACCAGAGCCACTAGGGTTAGAATCAGAGCCACCAGGGTTATTTGATGGTGCTGGAGTATCCCTTCCACTACCGCCCTGACTTGCTCTCGAAGAAACTTCTGTTTTAGTAACAATTTGTTTTGGCGGGATATTTGTCAGCTTTGGCTTTTCAATAGTCCTTTCTGGTTGCTGTTGAATTGGCGGAGTTTCAAGCTTCTCAACAATCTTTTGTACTGGTGTCGTCTCTATGGGCTGTTTTTGTACAACTTCTGGTTCTTTCTTTGGTTCTTCGGGAATTTCTTCAAGTGGTTTTACTGGTTCCTCTGTTGGAGAATCCACGATAGCTAACTCTATTGGTTCATTTTCTTCAGGCGCTCTTGTTAAATAATTGCCTATGCCTGAAGACAGTAAGCCGATATGCAGAGCTAGCGAGCCAATCACACTGAAAGTCAGAAAAGACTTGAGAGCCTCAACTTCTTTGGAACGCTGTTCGACAGTAATGCCAGAAAAGCTCATAGCCTATTGCTACCTATTCTCACTAACCTAGTTATATTAGAATGCATTGTTACAAATATGCAAGTAAAAAATTAAAATCATTTGAGTCACTCTTACGAACTTACACGCTAGTCAAAACATCATTTTTGAAAACTTTCTTTATCATTAATTCTATATAAAGTTAATTTTTATTTTAATTAAATTAATTTATGTAAAATCTATATATTAGTAAATAAAAATCATGATATTTGTATTTGCAAAAATTTTCATTATATTTTAAATTTTATTGAGAAAAAGTTTCAGCTTTGATCTTGATTCTGGTAGTCTGACTGTGTGTTGTTGACAACGTATACAAAATATGGGAATTCAAAAACTGTTTGAAGCAGGCGGTGTGGTAATGTGGCCGCTGCTGGCATTTTCGGTATTGAGTGTGGCACTGATAATTGAGCGTGTCAGGTTTTGGGTAAAGATTAACAAGCGTCAAAGCCGTGTAGTGAGAGATGTATTAAATCTGTATCGCCTCGAAAATGTTGTTGGTGCAATGGATAAACTTCGGCAAAATGCAAATTTGCCCCTGGCACGCATTTTTCTTGCCGCTTTAGAATTAGAGGAGCCAAATCCAGAAGAATTTCGTTTGGCATTAGAAAGCGAAGCGCAAGCTGAGATCCCTGTACTCAAACGCTTTCAAAACTTTTTTGAGACAGTCGTCGGTCTGGCCCCACTGTTTGGTCTTCTCGGCACAGTATTAGGATTAATCGCCTCCTTTGCCTCCCTAAATCTCGGTGATGTAGGAGGTTCTAAAACAGTAGGTGTAACAGCCGGGATCAGTGAAGCTTTAGTATCAACAGCATCAGGGTTGATAGTTGCTATATTTGTACTCTTCTTCGCAAGTATTTTCCGGGGACTTTATCAGCGGCAAATAGCACTGATTCAAGAGTATGGAGGACAGCTAGAATTACTTTACCGCCGACGTTATGAACGAGGAGAGAAAGCTTATGCGTCTACAAGATGAACCAGATCTTCCATTACAGATCAACATCGTACCGATGATTGACGTGGTATTTGCGATTTTAACGTTTTTCATCATGTCAACGTTATTTTTGACACGCTCAGAAGGATTGCCAGTAAATTTACCGAAAGCTGCAACAGCAAAACAACAGCAAATTCCTAGTAAAATTACGATTACAGTAGATGAAAAAGGAGAGGTAAGCCTGAACCGCAAACTAATTGCAGTTGATGATTTGACACAGCAAGTGCGGTCTCTAGTTGGTGCTAACCCAGACACTTTAGTGATTATTAATGCCGATCAAACAGTCCAACACGGTAAAGTGGTAACGGTAATGGATCGGGTACGTCAGGTTCAGGGAGTAAAGTTAGCCATCGCCACTCAAAAACCCTAATATAAAGTTCTGAGTAAAAGTCTGCGATCGCAGACTTTTACTGTTTGAGTAAAATTCTTAAATAAGTTCAACAGGCTCTAGATGAATTTACAGGCGATCGTTGCAATCTCTAGAGCTTTACTGGTTATTATTAGTATCGCTTAGGTGTGACTTCGCCAAACTTAATCAAAAGAGCGATCGCAATACTCACAGCTAAAATTAATGTCATACTCAATGCTGAACCAAATCCCCAATTTTGTGTAACACCGAGAAATTGATTATAAACTAATCGTGCTGCTGTCATACTAGAAGCACCACCGAGTAATTCTGGGTCAATAAAATCCCCTAAACCTGTAATTAGGACCAGCATTGAACCAGCAGTAATTCCTGGCAAAACTTGGGGTACAGTCACTTTCCAAAAAACTTGTGTGGGATTTGCACCTAAATCAGCTGCTGCTTCTAGCAATCGCTTGTCTAACTTTTCTAGAGAAGCATATAAAATGACAACCATATAAGGTAACAAGCCATAGCTCATACCAATTAATACGGCTGGAGTACGGTTAAGTAATTCTAAAGCAGGCAAACCTAAACTAGTTAACCAACTGTTCAATAAACCAGTAGGACGAAGAATCGTAATCCAAGCATAAGAGCGGAGTAACGAGGAAGTCCACAGAGGTAGTACAAAACCTAAGAGTAGCAAATTTTGCCAGCGCTTTGGTGCTATTTGAGCAATCCAATAGGCAACAGGAAAACCCAAAATTAAGCAAATAACAGTTGTACTAATTGCTAGCCAAAGCGATCGCCAAATTACTTGCAAGTAAAGTGGATCGAGTATCCGAATATAGTTATGCAATCCACTGGGATTGACTACATCCCCCGGTCTAATATTTGGTACCAAACTCAACTCAAAAATGATCAGTGTTGGTAGTACTAGTAAAAGTAACAACCAAATTCCAGATGGCGCAAGTAATACCAAGGGTTGGAGATAGCCTAACCATGGGCGATATGATTTTTCTACTTTGGCAATATCGCTTGGTAAATCTAGTTGATAAGAACGATTTTTTGTTGACACAAGCCTAAATTTTTAATTTTTAATTTCATTTAGCTGCTAGTTAATTGAGTCCAGTAACGTTCATAAACGTCTTCAAATTCACCTAAAGGAGTAATGCGTTCGCATTTTTCTAAAAGCGAAACTGGGGGAAATAAATTGACATCATTCTTAATTTTATTTGGTAATTGTTCAAATCCTGCACTATTGGGTGTAGAAACGCTGATACTTTGGCTAATTAGGGTTGCTACTTCTGGTTGCAAAATAAAGTTAATCCAGGCATATGCTCCATCTACATTGGGAGCGGTTTTAGGAATCACAATAGTGTCTGTCCATAATGAAGAACCACTACGAGGAATTACATACTTGAGTGTGGGGTTTTCCTGCCTAACTCGCACAGCATCTGCCGAGTAACACATTGCTAATAGCAAATCTCCTGCTAGAAGTTGGTTTTGCCAAGCGTCGGTGTCAAAGGCTGCAATAGTCGGCTTGAGTACTGTTAACTTTTCATAAGCTTGTTTCACTTCATTTTCATCTTTTGAATTGTACGAATAACCTAGCATCCGTAACACAGCACCCATTACCTCGCGCACATCATTGAGCAATGTTATCCGCTTATTGAGTAGTTTTTGATTTTGCCAAAGATAATCCCAATCTTCAGGTGTATCTTTGAGAATTTCAGAATTGTAAATAAAACCAGTTGTTCCCCAATTGAAGGGTATACTATAGCGGTTTTTAGGGTCATAACTGGGATTCTGAAACTGGGGAAATAAATTATCTAGGCCAACTAAGCGATCGTGATTTATTTCTGCTAGTAAACCTTTGTCTACCATCTTCTGCACCATATAGTCAGAAGGATAGATCAGGCTATAACTACCCCCACCTCCAGCTAACATTCTAGCTAGCATGACTTCGTTAGAATCGTATGTATCTACGAAGACTTTCATGCCAGTTTGAACGCTAAAAGTTTGCAATAATTTTTTGTCGGAATATTGCGTCCAGTTATAAATATATAGTCGATCGCTGCGACCAGAGTTAGTAGCATTAGCCCGCACATCAGCAAGCCTCCAGCCACAACTAGCCAAAGACAAACTAGAAATTGCTGTCAATCTTTGTAAAAATTTCCGTCTGTTACTCATTAGTTAATAGTTACTCAATTTTAGATTTTAGATTTTAGATTCTCCCCATCGATGAAGCTCCTTGCTGAGAAAATGAAATTATACCAATAAGACTTACGCACTAATGACGGAAAAACTTAGACGTGCAAGCGGCTTACCGTTGGCGCTGCGGTGACCTTAGGAGAAAGGTAGGGTACCGCAAAGAACGCATAAGTTCGGCGTTCGCCCTTGGCGTTGTCGCAGGCTAGCCGTTCCCGAAGGTTAGTAAAGAGGGTTTGAGAGAGTTTTTGCGTAAGTCCTGACCAATTTGAAAAATAATTACGACAGATCGAAAGCTGAATGCGATTACTTGTAAATCTTTCACAACCACACTACTTGCCATAACTCTTTTTATTAGAGCAATACCGTGGCTTCAGAATCCAAAATGGTATATTTAACAGCTATCGCTTCTTTTAGGCACGATTTTAATCTGTTTAATCAAGCTTGAGCAATAAAAATTAATAATTTAACAATCTGACTAGCTGGAATTTTGACACTGCAACACTGTTATCTCAATTTCTCTAAATTTCTGGTTCTTCATTAGGGAACACTAGTTTTGTCCCTCGAAAGAACTACCAATTGATTCATAGGTACTCATGGCGATTCCTTTAGACAGCAACACTTACACAACTGTTCATCTTTTTGACTATCAAATCGTTGAGGCGGTTTATTCTGGCAGTTTAACGTTGGTCTATCGGGCTATCCGCAATGCCGATCGCATCCCCGTTGTCATCAAAACATTTAGTGAACTGGTGCAGTTCGGTAACCCATATGCGATCGCCATCTTAAACTCGTTTCTCCCCATTGCCATCCAACTGGTAGATACCCTGGACAATTTGCATCAACAGCGAGTCATCGATGCTGATTTATGTCTGGGTGAGTCAGGATGTTGGTGGGCTTGATATCTTTGGGAAGAGAAAAGCCATGTCTACTGACGCACTCAATAACGAGGTATCGCTTTTACGTCAGCAAAACGCTGAATTGTTGCAACAGCTAGAAGTATTGAAAGACCTTCATTCAATAACGCTGTTAGCCGAACAGCATCAAATTTTGGAATTGCTTGCTGAAAATATTACACAGTCAACATTATCGGAGAAGTTACGACTGATAGAATCACAGTCGAAATTGGAAGTTTTTTGTGCTTTTGTGCAATTACAAGAGAAAATTTGCGATCGCCAAGCAGCAGCAACTGCCCTAGCTGAGAGTGAAGCTAAGTATCGCCAACTCGTGGAAAATATCAGCGACCTGATTTTTTCTATGTCAATGCAAGGCACTTTTACTTATGTTTCACCACAATACAAAACTGTTTTAGGATGGGAACCCTCAGAACTACTTGGTCAACCCTTTGCGCCCCTAGTTCATCCTGATGATTTACTCTTGGCTCAGAAAAGCATCGCAGAAATGGTGGAAACCAACGGGCAGCAGATAGCAGTAGAATTCCGCCACCAGCGCCAGGATGGAAGTTGGTGCTGGATGAGGTCAGTGGCTTCCCCAATTTTCAACTCAGAAGGGCAAATTACTGGTTTTCATGGGATTCTCAGCGATATCAGCAGTCGCAAACAAGCTGAAGAATCAATCAAAAGCTCGCAAGCAGAATTACTCGCCTTGTTCAATGCCATGCAAGATGTAATTCTTGTCTTAGATGCTGAAGGACGGTACTTGAAAATTGCTCCTAGCAGTGCGCCCTTACTCTACCAACCTCCTGCGGAACTGGTGGGTAAGAAAATGCATGAGGTTTTACCTACTGCTTTTGCTGACTATTTCCTCAACTCTATTCACCAGGCGCTAGAAACGAGAAAAACTGTGAAAGTTGAATATTGCTTGCCTATAGCCGATCGAGAGATTTGGTTTGAAGGCAGTATTGCCACAATGAGCGAAAATACCGTTGTTTTTGTGGCAAGGGATATCAGCGATCGCAAACACATGGAAGACCAGCTGCGACAACAAACAGAGGATTTAGCACAAACTCTGCAAGAGCTCAAAAATACCCAAGCACAAATGATTCAGGCAGAAAAAATGTCCAGCCTGGGTCAACTCGTTGCCGGAGTTGCCCACGAAATTAACAACCCTGTTAATTTTATCCACGGTAATCTTAGCCATCTTGAAGAACATACTCAAGACCTGTTGCAGTTAATTCATTTGTATCAACAACGACGTACCTTTAACGAGCCGGAATTTCAGGCTTTGTGCGAAGAAATTGATTTGGAATACATTGAGGAAGATGTACCGAGAATCTTGAGTTCGATGAAAGTTGGTACTCAGCGCATCCGTCAAATAGTGCTGTCGCTACGAACTTTCTCACGCATGGATGAAGCCGAGTTCAAAGAGGTGGACATTCACGAAAGCATCGACAGTACCTTAATGGTATTGCAACATCGCCTTAATGAAAAAACAGAACTTCCAGCCATTCAAGTTATTAAAGACTACGGCACATTACCTTTAGTGGAATGCTATGCTGGACAACTCAATCAGGTGTTCATGAATATTCTGGTGAATGCTATTGATGCTCTACAAGAGAGAATAAAGAAAGAACTTCCACTTTCTAGCATCACTATTCGTACCTCAGTTATAAATTCTGGTTGGGTAAAAATAGCGATCGCCGACAACGGAATAGGTATGCCAGAGGAGATTCAAAAACAAGTTTTCAATCCATTTTTTACCACCAAGCCCGTAGGGAAAGGAACAGGTATGGGAATGTCTATCAGTTATCAAATCATTACTGAAAAACATGGTGGTAAATTGGAGTGTTACTCCACACCAGGAGAGGGAACAGAGTTTGTAATTGCAATTCCGATTCGACAATAATACTAATTCGTAATTCGTGAAGCAGCACGGTGAGTCCAGCATTACAAAGGAGAGACGCTACGCAAATGAGTCGCCGTCAGGCGTTCCCGCAAGGTAGAGTAATTCGTAATTAAGACAAACAGAACAATGACTACTGACTAATAGCTAAACAATCACTTTCTGGCCACCAAGCATAAATAGGTGTGTCGCGGTCTGGTAAATTACCAAAGGTATTAGGCTGCAAAACGTTGATGCTGACACCGTTCGTTAATTCCACAACATAATTAACGTGGGTTCCTAAATACATCACAGTGACTAGCCGTCCTTCAAAGGAATTATTCAGCACAGTAGGCTGATATAGTGAAAGCTGGATTTTTTCTGGGCGCACGCTTACCACTACTGCTTGTGATAATTCAGTTGGCGTATCCTCAGTACGGGTGACTACAATTGTTAGTCCTGTTTTCGTGACAACTTGCACGCAAGCAGACTCTACCACAACAACTTCGCCGCTGAATAAATTAGTATCACCGATAAAATCAGCAACAAAAGATGTTTGGGGACGTTCGTAGATTTGGCTGGGAGTGCCGACTTGCTCAATTTTACCTTGATTCATCACAGCAATGCGATCGCTCAAGCATAGCGCCTCCTCTTGGTCATGTGTCACCATGACAAAGGTGAATCCCAAATCTCTGTGTAAATTTGATAACTCAACCTGCATTTCCCTACGCAGTTTTAAATCTAACGCTCCTAGAGGTTCGTCCAGCAACACAACAGCAGGGCGGTTAACTAGCGCCCTTGCCAAAGCAACTCGTTGCTGTTGCCCACCAGAGAGTTGATTGGGAAAGCGCGATCGCAAACTTTCCATTTTGACCAACTTTAAAGCGTCTTTAACTCTACTTTCAAGTTCTGATTTGCGTAATTTTTGCAGCCGCAGCCCAAAAGCAATGTTATCCCACACATTCAGATGGTCAAACAAGGCATAGCTTTGAAATACAGTATTGACGGGTCGGCGATAAGGAGGCACATTAGTCATGGGCTGACCCTGAATTAATACCTTGCCAGCATCGACTCTTTCAAATCCAGCGATTAAGCGTAGTGTAGTTGTCTTGCCGCAACCGGAAGGGCCGAGAATACTGAAGAATTCCCCTTGCCTAACATCCAAATCCACTCCATGTACTGCTGGTTCTTCGTTGAAAAATTTGAATACATTACGCAGTTCAACATCAAGTGGCTGAAAAGTCGTTATTCCCCTCTGATTCTGCATGAAAGTTTGAGCCATAATCTTCAGTAGAATGCCGTGATTAAAAGAATGAAGGATGAAATGTCGATCCTTGGATGCAAGTTAAGGCAAGTGGTATCCAAGACTGCGACTCACTTGATCCTTTATACTTCATACTTCATCCTTCAGTGAACACTCTGGCTTATTGTATCCATCAAAAACAATTGATTGGGAATATACTTGCTAGATTGTTACATCGACAATATTCGGCAGAAGTTTACGGGAATTATATACAAATAATACTAATCTCAGGATTTTTTATGTCTTTGTTCCCATCGTCGCTACCAAGTGGCAAGAAAGATACACGTACAGTCGGACGTGGTTCCCAACCAATATTTTTAATCCTATTTACTTTATTGATGACTGCTGGTATCGAAATTCGTTTGGCATATTTGCAAATTGTTGAAGGGCCAAAACTCCGGCAAAGAGCAGAAGCAAACCGAGTTCGGACGATTTCCAAACAACCGGAACGCGGTAATATTTTCGACCGTAACGGTAAGCTGTTAGCCAGTACGCGCTATCCTCATTCTGTTTACTTATGGCCAATGGCACATACCAAGCCTTCCTGGTCGATTGTGGGGCCGCGTCTCGAAAAAATTCTTCACATCCCGCAAGATGAGATGCAAAAAAAATTAGATGAGGCAGGTGCTAACTCGTCTTCCCTCGTCCGCATTGCTCGTGACTTGAGCGAAGCAGAAATCACAGTTTTAAAAGAGTATAAAAACGAATTGCCAGAAGTAGAAATTAACACAGAAGCTGTTCGTTATTATCCCCAAGGTAAGGGAATAGCACATGTACTTGGGTATACACGTGAATTGACCCCAGAACAGTTAAAACAAAAGAAGGCAGAAGGCTACCGACTGGGAGACGTGATTGGGCAGATGGGGATCGAAAAGGCTTATGAAGCAAAATTAAGGGGTGAATGGGGCGGTCAGCAGGTGGAAGTGGATGGTGCAGGTCGGCCAATCCGGGTTTTAGGAGAAAAAGAGGCAAAGTCTGGTAAAGATTTACACTTGACTATAGATTTAGATGTACAAAAGGCAGCCGAAAAAGCTTTAGGAAAAACCCAAGGGGCGATTGTCGCAATAGACCCGAACAACGGTGCTGTCTTAGCAATGGTGTCTTACCCTACCTTTGACCCGAATATCTTCTCGAAGCAAAAACTCTCTCAGCAAGATTGGGAAAGTATCCAAGGGAAAAACCATCCTTTGGTTAATCGTGCCCTTAGTGCCTTTCCACCTGCCAGTACCTACAAAATTGTCACTACGACAGCTGGACTGGAATCAGGTGAGTTTTCCCCTGGCACAGTATTACAAACTTTCGGTTCCCTTACCATCGGTGGAGTGACCTTTGGTGAGTGGAATCATGCTGGTTTCGGTCCATTGGGATTTCCGAGAGCGATGGCCATGAGTAGTGATACATTCTTTTATCAAGTTGGTAGAAAAGTTGGCGGCCCAACTTTGATTAAATGGAGTCGTAAATACGGTTTTGGTCAAAAAACCGGTATTGAATTTACCAGTGAAGAATCAAAAGGCTTGGTTCCAGATGAGACATGGAAACAGAAAGCTTGGAAAATGCCTTGGACTATTGGCGACACTATCAATATGTCAATTGGTCAAGGCGCTCTGCAAGTGACACCACTACAATCAGCGATTATGTTTTCTGTCCCTGCTAATGGCGGATATCGAGTTCAGCCGCATTTGCTCAAAGACAATGAACGGGCAAAAAGCTGGCGAGAATCGTTAAGTATGAAGCAAACAACTATCAACGTTCTCCGAGACGGGCTGCGGAAAGTAGTCACTGAGGGTACAGGTAAGAGTTTGAATGTGCCATCAATTGCCCCAGCATCTGGAAAGAGTGGTACTGCTGAAGCAGGTACTGGTCGCCCAAATCATACGTGGTTTGGTGCTTATGCCCCTACTAATCACCCAGAAATTGTGGTTGTAGCATTCGGTGAAAACTCTGGCGATCATGGTGGTACAGTTTGTGGCCCTATGGTCTTACAAGTACTGGAAGCCTATTTTCAGCATAAGTATCCAAGTAAGTACGCACCAGCTCAATCAAAAGATTCACCAAACAAAGCTCAGAATTCAACATCTAGCACTGGAGACTAAGGGGATCGGGGAATTCTAGGCCCCCTTTAGAGATTAGGGACAATAGGGGCTGGGGACGCAAAGATAAGAAGAACTTCTGACTCAGCACTCTTAACTACTGACAACAGACAACATATCCGATTAAAGACCGATCGTTAAAACTGCAAAGGCTAAGTCTTCGGGCTTTCTGCATAGATTCGGGAATTGTAACTTAATTGCCGGACTTGATATGACTCCTCACTCAGCACTTTACCCTAGACCTAATAATCAAATATATCCGGTAAGAGCTTGGCACATTTGTATACAGATAATACTCATTTAAAATTCTTTTTGTCTGATGCCAAATTGAGAAAAGCTGTATGATTCAAGAGGGGATAATAAATTGTAAATTGCCTGTATCAAGGGGCGCAAGGTCTTGCGTCCCTAAAAATTACGAATTACCCTCCGGTGACGCTCGCAAGCTCGCTAACGCTGCGCTAACGGCAGTTCCTCTTTGGGGAAAGCCTCACAAATTACGAATTATTATTATGGCCTTATTGCACCCATCTCCACTTAGTGAGAAAAAAAATACTCGCACGGTAGGACAGAGTTCTCAGTCTGTATTTTTAATTTTATTTACCTTATTAATGACGACAGGTATAGGTATTCGTTTGGCATACTTGCAAATTATTGAAGGACCGAAACTCCGGCAAAGAGCGGAAGCAAACCGAATTCGGATGATTCCCAAACAACCAGAAAGGGGTAATATTTTTGACCGGAATGGCAAAATTTTAGCCAGTACGCGCTATTCTCGTTCTGTATATTTATGGCCGATGGCACATCAAAAGCTGTCATGGTCGTTTGTTGGTCAGCGTCTAGAGAAAATTCTGGGAATTCCCCAACAAGAGATAGAAAAGAAACTACAACAGGCAGGTGCTAACTCTTCTTCCCTGGTCCGAATTGCTCGTGATTTAAACGAAGCACAAATCACGGCTTTAAAAGAGTATGAAAACGAACTTCAAGAGGTGGAAATACATACGGACGCTGTTCGCTATTATCCTCACGGTAAAGAATTGGCACATGTGCTGGGATATACGCGAGAATTGACCGCAGAACAGTTAAACCAAAAGCAGCAGGAAGGCTACCAACTAGGAGATGTGATTGGTCAGATGGGAGCCGAAAAAGCCTACGAAAGAATACTCCGGGGTGAATGGGGCGG
Source organism: Dendronalium sp. ChiSLP03b (assembly GCF_034531165.2). Lineage (NCBI taxonomy): Bacteria > Bacillati > Cyanobacteriota > Cyanophyceae > Nostocales > Nostocaceae > Dendronalium > Dendronalium sp. ChiSLP03b. Next base: position 207,226 of record NZ_JAVRBR020000016.1, read on the forward strand.
TCAGCAGGTAGAAGTGGATGGGGCTGGACGACCGCTGCGAGTGTTGGGAGAAAAACAGGCAAAAGCTGGTAAAGATTTACACTTGACTATAGATTTGGATATACAGAAAGCAGCAGCAAAAGCTTTAGGCGATCGCGATGGTGCGATCGTTGCACTCGATCCAAAAAATGGTGCTGTCTTAGCAATGGTGTCTCACCCCACCTTCGATCCCAATATCTTCTCAAAGCAAAAACTCTCTCAAAAAGATTGGGAAACTGTACAAGGTGCAGACCATCCCTTGGTTAATCGCGCCCTTAGTGCCTTTCCACCCGCTAGTACCTTCAAAATTGTCACCGCGACTGCTGGGCTGGAATCAGGTAAATTTTCTCCTAGTACAGTGCTACAAACTTATGGTTCTTTAAACATTGGCGGCACCCGATTTGGTGAGTGGAACCATGCTGGTTTTGGACCGTTGGGTTTTGTGGGGGCATTACAGTGGAGTAGTGATACCTTCTTCTATCAAATTGGTAGGGGAGTCGGTGGTTCAACTTTGATTGAATGGACTCGCAAATATGGATTTGGCAAAAAAACCGGCTTTGAGTTTTCCTCAGAAGAAACAAAAGGTCTAGTGCCAGATGAGACATGGAAGCAGAAAGTTTGGAAAATGCCTTGGACTGTAGGTGATAGCATTAATATGTCAATTGGTCAAGGTGCTTTACAAACTACACCTTTACAAGTCGCCATCATGTTTGCTGTGCCAGCTAATGGTGGTTATCGAGTCCAACCACATTTGCTCAAAGATAACGAACAAGCAAAAAGCTGGCGAGAATCTTTGAATATGAAACCGACAACCGTAAAAATTCTTCGCGACGGACTGCGAAAGGTAGTAGCTGAAGGTACTGGTAAAGCTTTGAATCAGCCAACAATTCCGACCGTAGCTGGTAAAAGTGGTACTGCTGAGGCGTGGAAGGGTCGTGTAAAACAAAATCACGCTTGGTTTGGTGCCTATGCCCCTGCTGATAAACCCGAACTGCTAATCGTAGCATTTGCCGAACATTCTGGTGGTGGTGGTGGTAGCATTGCCGCCCCGATGATTTTAAAAATTATGGAGGATTATTTCCAACGCAAGTATCCTGGCAAGTATCAGAAACCGGCAACCGAGTGAGGGAGGTAAGAAAGCAGAGGGGAGGACACTTACGTGCGGTGAGGGGGTCGCAGTCTTGGTGAATCCACTTGCCGTCTTGGCGGTTTCCGTCACGATGGCAAAGTGGCGAACCCGAAGGGCGGTTCCCGTCGATTGCGATAGCGTTAGCGAGTCCTCGAGCGTCAGGGGGGTTCCCCCCATTGACGAAAGTGTCCGTTGCAGAGGGGTAGGCGAAAATTAAGGATGCAGGGCAAGGAGAAAAACTCCTGTAGAAGCGAACGACCGTTTACTCTTACTGATTCATGTATAACTGCATGCGATCGTACTGCACAATCAAGTCCAGGGTTTTGCTGTGACAACAAATTGGGATAGGTAATATTGTTGGAAAAACAAGGTAATGTATAAGAAACTGTCTGTATCAAGTAGAGGTGTGTTGCAACACGTCCTTACTAATTACGAATTAGTGTTAAAAGCATCGCTTAACCTAACAATACCAATTGCTTAAATCTATCAGGATAAGATGCCATTTGTAAATATCTAACTGAAAGATGTAAGCAGATTCGTCTTATACCTTTTAAGCTAAATCAAAGTTACCTATTCTATGGCTCGTTCAGCATCATCTTCATCCCACTCCAACCCAAAAAAGTCACTGGCTCTTTCTTCCTATCATATCCGTCTAGAAGCCCTAGAGAAAGAACATCAATGGCTACTGAAACAGATTAAGAGAAAACGGACTGAATTGAATAACTTTGTCGAGCAGATGCGTTCCTTGGCTACAGAAATATTTCATCGATGCACTCCTAGTTTTGAAAAGCTCGTAGATATTGACCGGGAAATTCATACACTATTTGATGAAATATTTAGTACGAGAAAGTTTGGCAAACAAACCAAGAAAGATGTTGAAGGAATTTACCATAGCCTCCAGTTAGCGGGAATCATTAGTCCAAAAATCGAACAAGAAGATGAAGATACAGAATTAGACGAACTATTTGAAACTAACGAGCAGGAAAATAATTTCTCTCAAGAAGAGACTGATAAACGCTATCAGTATCAGCAAACCCAACAAGATATCGAATCACCCATTGTAAATAAAAATGATTCTTCAAGAAAAGTTCGCCAGACATTTTTAAGGTTAGCTGAAATCTTCCACCCCGATAAAGTTACAGATGGCGAAACGCAAATGCGTCATACAGAAATTATGAAGGAAATTAACAAAGCTTACCAAGAAGGAGATTTTGCTCGACTGTTGGAAATTGAACGACAACATCAGGTAGGAGAAAATATTAACATTAATAATGAAGATGATTTAACCCGAAAATGTACTCGTTTAGAACAGGAAAATGAATTCTTAAAAACTCAATACGAAACATTGAAACGGGAATTACGTTTAGTGAAAAATACTCCAGAAGGAGAGATGGTTTCTGATTGTAGAAAAGCTGCTCGAGCAGGGATAGACCCGATGGATCAGATGTTAAAACAAGTTGAAGCCCAAATTCAAGTTATTTCTTCTATCCGCAATTTTGTACAGGACTTTCGAGAACAAAAAATAACTATCAAAGAATTTCTCCGCGGTCCAGAAGTTTTGCGCTCCTTGAATCGGGAAATTATGGAAGATCTGCTCGAGCAGATGTTTGACGAATTGGGTGTGATTGTGAGGTTTTAAAATAGCGATCGCACTTTTCAAAAGAAGTTGGTATTGAAATACGCTGATTGACAGTTCTATAAAATAGGAAAATTAAATATGCTTCCATCTACATATCCATAACACCTCTTGTTAGAACAAATGAGCGAGTATGGGTTTGTGAGAAGCTTGCTATTTATTAAACAGTTTGTGCGGTTTGCAATGAACTATCAATCTGGGGACGAGTTTTTACAGGACATGCCGCTAATTTTGGCGGGGCCGATTTTACAACATATAGATCCCGAATCGGTTACGGTCTGGGTGGCACTGAAAGTGCCTAGTCAGGTAGAACTCAAGGTTTACGACACTACAAATGACGGTACTGTGCTAGGACATTCTCTGTTAGAGGGAAGACGCTCTACTGTTGCCTTGGGAAAATCGCTACATGTTGTGGCAGTAACAACTCAGTCTACAGGTAGGCAATGTTTAGAAAGCGATCGCATCTATGCCTATGACTTGCAATTCACCGAACAGACCTCTCAAACTCAGCAAACTTTACAGCAAGCTTTACAATCAAACCACTTTCCAACTGTTAACATCAGCTATTTTGCCCATCAAAAACCAACATTTGTGCTGCCGCCGAGCCTTGTTGAAGATTTACGAATTGTCCATGGTTCCTGTCGCAAACCGCACGGGCATGGGTTTGATGCATTACCCGTCCTAGATTGCCTGATTGAGGATACTGCAAATCAGCCACGAAAACGTCCCCATCAACTGTTTCTCACGGGCGACCAAATTTATGGCGATGACGTTGCTGAGCCGCTATTGTGGGTATCCACCATGCTGGGTGACGCGCTGCTGGGTTGGGAAGAGAGGCTACCAGTCACTCAAAGGCAGCCTACGGATGTTCCTGATTACACACCCAAGCAGTTGCCTCCCGGACATCGGGCTGATGTTGCTACTTACCAAGCTGGCTTCACCGCTGGATTACACAATAAAGCTGACAAGGTTGCCAGTCACCTGCTCAGTCTGGGCGAGTATTACGCATCTTACCTATTGGTTTGGTCGCCAGTGTGCTGGCCAGTCACTTTCCCTAGAGGAAAAGAGAGAATGGATACTCGCAAAGCGAGTCGGCGATGGGATCGGCAAGTTCGGGATATGCAGCAATTTATCCATACCCTCTGGAAAGTGCGGCGGGCGATCGCTAATATTCCCATGTACAGCATCTTTGATGACCATGATGTCAGCGATGACTGGAACCTCAACCAAGCTTGGTGTTTACGGGTACTGGGAAAACCCTTGGGGCAACGCACCGTGCAAAACGCTTTGTTAGCTTATGCAGTTTTTCAGGGATGGGGCAATACACCCAAGCAATTTGCAGCGGGTCAATCTGGTGAAAAATTATTGGCAGCGGCTCAGGATTGGTCTGCTTCTCAGGGAACGGATACCACAGCCGAACATGCGATCGCTCGTTATGTGGGGATGCCAACCATTAACCCACATACCAAATTACCTGAGTTTATTCAAGATGGCCCCGTGTTCGTGCTAAAGCGTCACCCGGAGGCACTCACTTGGCACTATACGGTACGCAGCCATTGCCATGAAGTGATTGTTTTAGATACGCGTACATGGCGGGGTTATCCTGCTGACCAAAAAACCACAGCACCACCAATGCTGCTATCTCCACAAGCCTTCGAGCGCCAACTCTCTTTACCTCTACAACAAATATCTGAAATTCCAGCCACATTTTTGATTGCACCTACGAATCTATTCGGTTTGAAAGTAATTGATTGGATTCACCATTGGGAGTTGCGACGTGACAAAGTCTTTGCTACAGATGTTGGAGACGCTTGGAATATTCACTCTGAAGCATTGGCGCAATTTCTAATTACTTTGTTTGAGCAACGCCAACAAGTGATTGTTCTGTCTGGAGATATTCACTACAGTTCTGTTATCCGCTTGTCTTATGCAGATGCTTCTTCAAATTTTCAAGCTAAATCTGTCTTGGTACAGTTAACCGCTAGTGCATTGAAGAACGAAGAGCCGATTACTCGCATCCTGCATACAAGACTGAAAGACTGGCTTTTACCGGAAAAAGTACGACGTTGGATTGGATGGTCGCATCCACCCAATATGGTAGAAAAAACAGCCAGACATTCGCACGACATTAGCGCGAAGCACCTTGTCGCAGTACATAGCCAGCCGCCAACAAAACCTGATTGGAATTGTGCGTTGGAGTGGATTCCGCGACAAAAGACTTATGTTTCTTATTTTGGAGCCAATTTGCCGTGGCTCAGGACTCCAAGGCAAAAAGCAAAAAACGACAAATGGCGATGGTTACAGCGTCTAATGTTTTGGAAATCCCCCTGGTTTCAAGATGGACGAGAAGTGGTTGGATTTAATAATTTAGCCTTAGTTCAGTTTGAGTTGACACCCAGTAACTCTTACAAAGTTATTCAAGATTTATACTGGTTTTCTTCCTGGTATCCCACCCAAATTGTTTATAGCCGCTATGAAAGTGAGCTTGTACCTAACCAGTCTTTGTGGAAATGAGGAAGACACAAGGCATATTTAGATAAAGTAGACCTGAGTGGCATAGATATTGACAGGGCAAATATGCAAAGAGCAGGATTGACTGAAACAAAGATGCCTGACGGAACACTTCACAACTAAATGAGTTAAGTCATTTTTAACGTAAATTTATAAATCTAGGCAGTAGTAAGGGAACAAATATAAATGATTACTGCCTTAGAAATAGTGTTGTTTATCTAAGCATTTACTTCAGCAGTAAACAACACTATGCCAATGATGTGAATAACACCGTTATCGTCAGCAACATCTGGTCTTGTAACAGTGGCTTTATTTACCTTAACACTATTATCAAACTTAGTTTTTCGCGTCCAACCCGCCGTCTTAATTACGATCGTTGGATAAACGGTGCTAAAAGACTGTATTGTCAAGCTGCTGAAGAACCATAATGTAATTAGTACAAATCGCACATAAGCACAAAATTATAAAAAATAAAATTTATTTACTTCTAAAAAAGAGAGTAATTTCCCTATATAAAGTAATCAATCAATTTGGAAAATAAAGCATAAGATTGAGAGGAGATTCTTAATAAATACTGTGTTTTTAGTGCTGAATCAATCCTTTATAAGCACTATTTAAACACGAAAGAAACATTTCTAGATAATTTCTGACTTTTTAAGAGGTTTGTGATGCGAATAGCTCAGATCGCCCCACTATGGGAGAGAGTACCGCCTCCAGCTTATGGAGGTATTGAGTTAGTAGTAGGGTTGCTGACCGATGAATTAGTTAGACGCGGACACGAAGTAACTTTATTTGCATCTGGAGATTCTATCAGTCTGGCAAAACTCGTATCAGTTCACCCCCGCGCCCTCAGACTCGATTCTACTATTAAGGATTGCAGCATTTACGAGATGCTGAATCTAGCTTCAGTATATGAACGGGCAAAAGAATTTGATATTATTCACGCCCATACTGGACATGGGGCGTTAGCCTACGCAAATCTGGTCAGCACTCCAACAGTTCACACGTTGCATGGTATTTTCACGCCAGACAACGAAAAAATGTTTAGATTTGGAAAAAATCAACCCTACGTTACTATTTCCAACGCACAAAGGGAACCAAGGTTAGAACTGAATTATCTAGCAACGGTCTACAACGGAATTGATGTCAGTAGTTATGAGTTTCATACCCAACCAGAAGATCCTCCCTACCTGGCGTTTCTGGGTCGGATGTCTCCTGAGAAAGGAGCGCACTTAGCAATAGAAATTGCCAAGCAAGCTGGTTGGCGCTTGAAAATGGCAGGTAAGATAGATGCCGTTGATGTGGAATACTTTGAGAAGGAAATTAAACCACATATTGACTCTAAACAAATTGAGTATCTGGGTGAAGCTAACCATGTTCAAAAAAATGCCCTCATGGGAGGTGCAGTAGCAACTCTGTTCCCTATCACTTGGCGAGAACCGTTTGGGTTGGTGATGGTTGAATCAATGGCTTCGGGCACGCCGGTAATTGCTATGAAACTGGGGTCTACTGTCGAAGTCATTGCCGACGGTAAGACAGGTTTCCTCTGCAATAATATTCAAGAATGCATCAGTGCCATCGAGCGGGTAACTCAGTTAGACCGCTTTACTTGTCGGCAGCATGTCGAAAATTGTTTCAGCACTCGGCAAATGACTACTGGTTATGAAGCAGTTTATCAACAAATTCTGACAGAGCGATTTGCTCAAAATGGGCATTTCGCTGGTGGTAGTTTGCTAAGTTTAGCTACCAGCCAAATCTAGTTAATTTGAACTTGTCTTTAATCGTCTCTATATGTTAGCGATCGCCATCTAAATCGCTTTGACCTAAATGTAAAGCTGAGCGCATCTAAAGCACATCAGCTTTACAGTCGAGATGGAACTCTACATTATCTCCAAATCCCAACAAAGCAGTGTTAAATTTTGCATACTAATAATTCTTACTCTTCAGTAAGTATCATTGAATAAATACAATCACGAGATAAAATGGAATCTGAAACAATTCAAAACCAACAGCAGCTAGATTACAAAGTCTTGTTAGCCAATGCAAAGCTTGCCTTAAAAGTTGAATATCAGAGATCAGCCGCTTTAATTTCAGAACTGCAAGCTATAAAAACTCAGTTAGCACAAGTTCAGGCTGAAAACAAAATCTTGAGAGAAAGTGCTTATAAAGATGTAATTAAACACTTTGAGGCACGCACCCAAGCAGCAGAAGCACAATCACTAAAAGCTGAAGTGCGTCAACAGTTCATTGAAGCTAATGGTTGCAAGGATGATGAGAGCTTTAACACTTTATGGGACAGCATTAAAAATAAGATTCAGATCAAAGACGGTGAGGTAAGAATTGTGGCTCAAAATGGCACCCCTAAGTTCACCTTAAATGGCAAAATGATGACTTTGAGGGATTTTGTTCAATCGCTTAAACAAGACCCAATCTCTAGAAAATTTTTCTTGAACTAGCCTACCTGGGAAACTTCTTGGTCAAATCGGCATCTGATATTGACTGCGGACTTTAAATAACTCTTGGATCTTTTGGTAATTTAATCACAAAGCTTGTGCCTTTAGCCTTAAGGCTTTCAACGAAAACTATGCCTTGATGTGCTTCAGTAATGCTTTTAACCAGAAATAAACCTAAACCCCATCCCTTCTGGTTTTCAACAGATTTGGCTCGACGAAATTGTTGGAATAATGTTGACTGTTCTTCACGTGCAATAGGATTACCTTTATTGTGAACTGTAAGCTTTACATGCGCTTCGGTTTCTTCAAGCACGATCGTGATTGGCATGTTGCGATCGCCGTATTTAACAGCGTTAATTGCCAAGTTTTCAATCATCCGGCGTATTTCCTTTAAGCTGCAATAACTGATAATAGGATGAGAAGATACAAAAATAAATCTCTCTCCGTAAGTAAAGTTGAGATCCTGTACTAAATCTCTCAATACAACGTCTAGTTTACATTCTTCAAAATTAAGCTCTAAGCTCTGCCCCGCCCGAATCCTGCTGGCATCAAGCAAATCTTGAATCATCGAATCTAGCCGATTGATTGCCTTATCAATTCTATTTGCGATATTTATATGAAGATCGGTTCTTTCAGGATGTCCAATAATAATTTGAGCTCCCATTTTTGCTACATTCATTGGTCCCCTAAGATCGTGGGTAAGAGTAACCATAAATAGTTCTTGAATATCTTGAAGAGTCTTTGAAAACTGAGTGGCAGCATCGTTAACAGCTTGCTCAATTGAGTTAATTATAATATCTCGTTCATTTATTTCTAAAGGTGTTTCTTCTTCCATAACTTGGAAAAGTACCTGCCGCAGGATATGGTACTCTAAGATGACTTGATCTAACGAATAGTTTACAAAACTAGCTCGTTCATGGCCATGCTGATTACCAATACGAGTGCTTTCTACCTTATCCGCGGCTATTTGCACAGAAGTCTTTTCAACTTTATTCGATAGTTCCTCTGCAATTTGGCTTAAATATTCAGGTAACGAATTCTGCAATGAAAGAGAGGTTTGATGAATAGCTGCACTTATTTCATTGCGAGCTCGCTCCTCCCATAGCTGCATAATTTTTTTTAAGTTTTTTTTAAGATGGTCAGAAGCTTGATTAGGGATTTTCTGCATGAAGATACTAAGCACTAGGAAAAAAATATTTGTAGACTCGAAGCTTAAATATTGACTTTTACTAGGAGTTACATTTCCTAGCCTTTCCTGATAATTCAGCTTAGTTTCTTGGATTCAACACATGATTTCCTATGTAATATAACTGTCCCACATTAGGCTGTTAACAGTATTGACTTAAACTAAGCTGCTCCGTAACTAGGGTAGCTTAGTTTACTTAATCCTATATACTATGCGGCGATAGCTTTTATAAAAAAACTATTCATCTTCGTCTCCTGGCGGTCGTTCGCTCCCGCTTTGTTGGGCATTCCATTCCAAAACAATGCGCTCCAACATTTCAGACTGTGTACAGTTATTCACAGCAGCGTACATTTTAATCAACTGTCTGACTTTAGGACTAATGTAGCGTATCTCTAGTTGGTTACTTTGTGCCATGTCTGTTAACGCTTGCTATCTATTACATATGTTGAACTATTAAACTGTGTCTGTTGCAATAAGCTTTTTTAATAGCGATCGCTTACTATCGTCTGCTATTCTCAAGATCGCCAATCCCAAAACAACACAAACATCACAGCGAGTGTAATTTTAAAGCAGGCGATCGCACGCTCGTTTAGTTTTTCCAAAAAAACAAAGAGGGACTTTTTATCTTTTTGTTTTGAGGTATTTGCAGTTGATTACATTTATGTGGAGGCAAGACGGCTTTGAGACTGGCGATTTCCATAAAGCGATCGTCAGACTCAAAAGATTAGGTATACTGAGGGTAAATCAATAGTGCTTTCATCAAATCCTTTTTGCACAATTGTCTGTACCACAAACACCTATCAAAAGCCGAAACCATTTCCTAGAGATTCACGCTCGGCTCGTTGAACTGGAATGTTACCTTAAGTAAATCAAAGTCCAAAGGTAGTATTTGACACCATTATTCGAAGTACTATAAATAGGTACATAGAGATGATACAAATGCTAAAATCATTAATTTGTCGTTAACCGTTTATAATTGCAACACATCTGTATGAAACTTTGTAATACCTTCGCTAACTGTATCAACGAAGATATTTTTAGTACTTAAAATAAAAAACTTTAGTTTTGTTCTTTCTCTAAAGTAATAAGGCTAGAGTTAGGCTTATCCTGGACGCTACTCACACAAAAATTAATGTGGTCGCGGATAGCTCGCTCATAAACTATAGTCTGCTTTGTTCGTATTCCTATAGGTTGATATATCAAGATAATTTCAGGAAAGTCGGACCAATACATCAGAAAAATATCTTTGGCAGGAGTAATAATTTCATAATTATTCTCTTGTCTTTTCTTCTTTAGCCTACAATTATTCAATTGTAATTTTTGTCTAAATAATTTTTCAAATTCTAGAATTAGATTTGAAGTGGTTTGCATATTTTGTACACCTTAAAACGTGTTATGTAGGCAAATAATATCTGGTGATGTTACTGAGTATAACACTTCAGCTACTTATCATAAAATTTAGTGTATTCTTTTAGAGTTTGTTTGAGAATTGAGGTTAATTTCCCCTCCTCAGCATGACGGAAGCTGGCTCAGTCCTAGTGAATTTTTTTGCAGTTTTGTGCTAATGTACCATAACCTAGCTATTAATTGTTTACATGACTTTATATAACGCTTTTCCAATTTTCTGCCTGAAAGTTGTCTGCTGTGTCATGATGGGAGATGAGAGTTAATTCGGTTAACAGCGTTTGTTTTTAGTATTGACAGGCTTTTTGTTTTTGGTATTTACAAACTTTTCTCCGAAACCTAAATCTCTACACATTTATAGTTTCGGAGACAATCTATGTCAGTTTATGTAGGCAATCTTTCTTACGAAGTTACAGAAGAAAACCTAAATGCTGTGTTTGCAGAATATGGTTCTGTCAAGCGGGTTCAGTTACCTACTGACCGTGAAACAGGACAGCTGCGAGGTTTTGGTTTTGTAGAAATGGGTACAGATGCTGAAGAAACAGCTGCCATTGATGCACTCAATGGTGCAGAGTGGATGGGACGTGACCTGAAAGTGAATAAGGCTAAGCCCAGAGAAGAAAGAGGTTCATTTGGTGGTAATCGGGGAAATAACTTCCGCAACCGCTACTAAGTTTCATGGATTTAGCTGTTTGAGCTAACTAACCCATTAATCTAGCAAATTAATTTTATTTAGCAGTGGCTCAGGCAAGAATGCTTGAGCCTTTTTGATATAACATTTAAACTGAAGAATATTTGAATTTATAAATCCATCTAAGGATGAATTGAATAAAGCTTGTCCAAGCTTCATAATTCTTAAGCTATAGAAAAATTATTTTCAAAACAATTTAGAACTTTTGTCTCTAAATATTAGCAAAAATTTGAGGCTTAGAAATGAATACAATCCGTGTAGTTTTAATTGAAGATCATGAGCTTACACGAGTTGGCATACGTGCTGCTTTGCAGAAATTGGATGACTTTGAGGTCATCGGTGATGCTAGAGATGCTAAATCGGGTCTGAAGTTGCTCGAGTCTACTCAACCAGATATTGCAATTGTCGATGTGGGTTTGCCTGATATGAGCGGTATTGAGTTGACTCAACACTTCTTAAATTCAATGGACAAAGAACAGACCCCCAAAACTAAAATTTTAATTATGACCATGCAAGATAGCGAAGATACTGTTCTGGCTGCCTTCGCTGCGGGAGCAGATTCTTACTGCATGAAAGATACAAGTATTGATAAATTGGTAGATGCTTTGCAAATCACTGCTAGTGGAAATTCCTGGATTGACCCAGCGATCGCTCGCATCGTGTTGCAACAAACTCAGAAAGCTTCAATTGCTGCCAATGCTCGACCACAGACAACTGCAATCAATGGCTTGTCACCGGAATCTAGTCACATCGTCGAAACTTATCCCTTGACTGTACGAGAATTAGATGTCTTAAAGCTGATTGTGGATGGATGCAGCAACGCTGCGATCGCAGAGAAACTCTATATTTCAGTAGGTACAGTTAAGACTCACGTTCGGAATATTCTCAACAAGTTATGTCTCAGTGACCGGACTCAAATAGCAGTTTGTGCTTTACGAGGTGGATTAGTCGCTTAAAGTTAAATGATACTGCTTCTCACCAAAACTACAGCAATTCCTTCAGTGGTCATCCTCAGCTGATTGCCAACGAGAAGATTGCGATCGCCGACAGTCTAAACACTACATAATGCACCAAGTGCAACTTTTCTGCCACTTGAGTCAATGCTGCCTTCAAAAAACTGATAAATTTTCAAAGGCGATCGCGTTCCGCTTGATATCTTCATGCTTGCTCTATTTTTTACACACTACTTTAGCTTGATATAGGCTTTTTACCTTCAATAAATTATGCTCGGTTTAGTGTAACCGAACATTGATGATATTTAGCGACAATTATAATAATTATCCCATCACGATCGCCTTAAAGTTAAAAGATGCACATACAATTAACTCCGTATTGGGAGCTTATTAACCATTCAATTTAATGACACCTTGACTCACTAAATATTCAAGCTTCTCATTATGCTGTATTTGCTCGCGCACTAACCTAATCTGCTGGTGAGTGAGAATGTGTAATCCTGGACGGATAACATAATCTTTAATGATGATGCTTTGTGGCTGCTGGCTATCGGTGCGATTGTAAGTTATTGAAGGCATATTTGCAAAAGGCTCTTTAGCAAAATAGATACAAGAGAGTTTGATTTTGTATTCTTAATACAGCTTCATACTGATTCTTAACCAGAGTGCAGTTAGCAGTATTTAGTAGTTAAGAAACCAATAATTTGAGTGTTGAGCGATAATTTAAAACTGTATTAATAGGTAGTGAAACCTAAAATGCTGAAAGATTTCTAACGAGATATAGGACATACCTTTATTTTATATTGCCTTAATGCTCCACTAGTGATTATGGTTATTCCATCTAGTCTCAATGTAGAAATTTTTACTTTCCCCATAGAGCTAAATACAAAATGCTCTGACTCACGCTTAAATGGCTTACTGTCTTTACCCAATAAATACCTTGCTTTTGTATAGGAGACTTGTTTTCCTTGTAATCTTGATATAAATTGCTGTCTCAACATATGCTAACAGAGTATTAAAAAATTTACCAAAATACAAGAAAGAAAAATAATTCACAACCTTATATTGCCAATAAAACTGGAGTATACATAAAACTAATTCGAGAGAATAATGGTGTTACTTTTGTATCTCCAACACAATGACACCGAAACATAAAAAGTGTTTAGATGCCTACATCAAAGAGGAGAATCCCAAGTATAATAACCGCTGACAACTAACTCTTGTACAGACGCGATTAATGAGCCAGCGCGTTGCGGGGGTTCCCCCCGTTGTAGCGACTGGCATCGCGTCTCTCCTAATTTCTCACTCAGAACTTAATCAATCCCATTTCTCGCAAACCTTGACGCAATCTTTTTGCTTCTTGAGGGTTCTGCTGTTCGTGAAGGACGATCGCATTGCCAAAAGCTGTTAAACTAGCTTGGACATTGCCAACTTTCAACAACACTACCCCTAAGTTTTGATACGCTTCGGCATAACTGGGATTTAAACGGATGGCTTTTTGGTAAGAGGCGATCGCATCTGTAAATAAGCCAAAGGCTTTTTGGATCATTCCCAAATTGTAATGTCCGGCAGCAAAATTGGGGTCTATCTTCAAAGCTGTTTCATAAGCTGTTTTTGCACTGTTTAAATCGCCAGATGCTTTAAGTAAGTTACCCAAATTGTTGTATGCTCCTAATTTGAGTATGGGGTAAATTGGTAATTTAATGGCAGTTTGATAATGAGCAATAGCTTGTTGAGGATTTTGCAAACGACTGTAGGCAATGCCTAAATGGTAGTGCAGTTCATACAAAATTTCGTAGTTTTCTTCACAAGCAGCGACTCCTCGTTTCAGTAACTCCATACCTTGAGTAATTTTGCCAGTTTCCACATATAATGCCCCCAACTTACTGCAAACATAGGGATCGTGAGGATGGGTAGCGAAAAACTCTTCCATTGCCGCTGTGGCTTTGGCATGTTTGTTGTTTTGAGCGATCGCAATTTTTTGATATCCTTTGTGGAGAATGGCTACTTCTTGTAAATAACCTATCTGCCAATGGGGTTCCTTCGTTAAAATGGCGGCAACGCTGTCATCCACTAAGGCGTGATAAGGACGTTCAAAGCGAATATCTGAGTGATTGCGAAATAGTCGAGAAACCAGTGAGTAGGGAGATTGTGCTGCACCCACTTCTTGGCGGATGAGGTTCATGAGCAGATATTCTTCGTTTTGCATGACTGCCCTGATCTGCGGCACAATACTTGGTGTCAGAGTTTCATCAGCATCTAATACCAGAATCCAGTCACCAGTCACATATTTGAGAGCAGCATTGCGAGCAACACTGAAATTATTACACCATTGAAAGTGATGCACTTTTGCACCAAATTGTTTGGCAATATAGGGAGTGCGATCGCTTGAGCCTGTATCCAGCACGATCGTTTCATCTACAACGTTTTTGACACTGCTCAGACATTTTGGCAGTGCAGCTTCTTCATTTTTGACAATCATGCACAGACTGAGGCTCATACTAATTCGTAATTAAGACAGATAAGAAAATGCTTGATACAGAGGCTTTCCACTACGTTATATCATTACAGCCTCTTTGCTACCACCTGACAGCCGTCAGTCATCAACTAGCACTCAGCACTCATTATTATGTGCAAAAATCAAGATTAATGAATCAGTGAGTGCGTAATTCTAGGAGCAAGGGTGAATTTGATGCTGAGTCAAACGGTGGGTGGACGCTACCAAATACTCGCTCAACTGGGACAAGGAGGATTTGGCAAGACTTACTTAGCTTTAGACATGCAACGACCGGGTAAACCCCAGTGCGTTGTAAAGCATTTGAAACCACTCTCTAATGATGAATTCACTTTACGGGAAGCTAAACGATTGTTTGACTTAGAAGCAGCCACTCTTGAAAGTTTAGGAAAGCATGACCAAATTCCCCAACTGTTGGCTCATTTTGAAGAACATCAAGAATTTTATTTAGTTCAAGAATTTATTCCAGGTCATGACCTCAGTGAAGAACTACCTCCTAAAAGTAACCAACTGAGTCAGGCTCAGGTAATTAAACTTTTAAAAGAAATTTTGGAAGTTCTAAAGTTTGTCCATCAAAGCAATGTAATTCATCGGGATATTAAGCCTGCTAACATCCGACGTAGAAATTCAGATAGCAAAGTAGTACTGATTGACTTTGGAGCAGTCAAACAAATTAGTACTCAAATAGCTAATTCTAATGGGCAATCAAGTTTTACTGTTGCTATTGGGACTCCTGGTTATATGCCCAGCGAACAAGCTAATCAAGTCCCACAATTTAGTAGTGATATCTATGCAGTAGGAGTGATTGGTATCCAAGCATTGACAGGTCTAAATCCTGCTGATTTCAGTGGTTTAGGATTACCAAGAAACCCCAATACAGGAGAAATTGATTGGCATCATCACGCACAAATCAGCCCACAGTTAACAGAAATAATAGATACAATGGTGCGCTATGACTTTCGTCAGCGTTACCTAACAGCAGAATCAGCATTGCAAGCTTTAGAAAATCTAGAGAAGCCAGCAGTTACTCAAGTTCAGAAAAAACCACTTTCTATATCAGCCAAAAAAATTTTTATGGGAGTGGGAATCACCGCTGTAGTTGCGATCGCTATTATCTTATTCTCTCAATTCAAAACTCCTACGCCCATTGTTTTAACCAAAGAATACTCTGAGGATGGGGTAAAGATAAAATATCCAGAAGGTTGGACAAGACAAGATGTCAAAAACCCTGTTACTCAAGAATTAGTTATATTCTTGTCACCGAAACAAAGTGATGGCGATCAATTTCAAGAAAAGCTAACTATCAGCTTGGAAGACCTTTCTAGCACATTGGATGAATCTAGAAATTTATTTATTCAGGAAATCAAGAATTCTGTGTCAGAGGCGAAGATTGTAGATAGTAGTGAAACTACTCTGGCAAATAAAAGAGCGAATCAATTGATTTTCACAGGTAAGGATGGGGAAAATAGTTTAAAGAATCTGCAAGTTTGGACTTTAAAGGGCGAGCAGGCATACGTAATTACCTATACAGCAACAATAGATGATTATGATCGCTTTTTGCCAACAGCAGAGAAAATGATTCAGTCATTTGAAATTAATTAGGTAGGAGGCAGGAGACAGGAGGCAAAAGACAAGAAAGTTTGTAAATTTAACCTTAGTATACTTTGAGTACTTAGTCAGTAGAGTAGTTCAGATAAACCAGTTCTCGACTTGTAGTTCCATAAAATCAGCGTAGTCTGAGACATTATTAGTAACAATAATCAAACCGTTAACCTTAGAAATTGCAGCGATTTGACCATCTACAAATGATGGCGTTTTACCAATAGTTACTAAACGCGCTCTTTCTGTAGCGTGCCATTTAGCTGCGTTAGTATCATATGGTAATAAGGGTATATTAGGCTGAACTATCTCTTGAAGATATTTTTCTATAGTTTGACGTTTTTTCGACTCTGGAAGGCGGTAGCACCCAAAAAGTAATTCATGATAGACAACAGTTGCTGTTGCTATTTCATTTTCATGTCGCCGCAGCATTTTGATAACATTCGGGTTTGGAATTGGGCGCAATGGCTCAGAAAGAATATTAGTATCTAATAAAAAGCGCAAGTTCACCAAGTTACCTCACGTCCTGGTGAAGTATCTCGTACATCTGCAAAAGTTTCTGGTTCAATACCTGCGGCTTCTAATTCTTGTTCTTGGCGAAAATTTTCTAGGCATTTCCAGAATTGCGATTCACCACTGACGCTTGTTGTAGAGTCTTCGCATAAAATTTCAATGACTATTTCTTGCCCGTCAGGGATGTTTATTTCTTGAAATATCTCTATAGTATTTTTGCGCTTAATGCCTTTAAGTTTCATAATTTTTATTCTAGTTTGCAACTACTGGGGAAGCAAGTTATTAGTAGGGTTGAGGGCTAAAGCAAAGACGAAGAAATCCTCTCTAGGACAAATGAGACTACCTTGGGATGAATGGGAAGCAAGTAACCAAGAAATAGAAGAAGTCACATCTAAGTTTATCTTTGCTAATTGTTATGACAGCCAAAAAGCTTGCATTGTACTACAAACACAACAAGAAAATGTTATTGATGCCTAGTACCAGGTAACGGAAACGTATAACCCGCAATACTTCGTAGGAAATGACTTATTTAGGAATCTTTACAATTTTGTGTAAGCCTTATATGTTACAGTTTACAAGTCTCGATGCGAAAGAAGAGATCCCTACAGTCCAATCTAACCACGAAGTCTCGAAGGACATGTCTTTCCACGTCATCATTGGGAGATGTCCCATAGGGGCATTTACGTTGGATTTTATACTTTCCTCTATTATATATCCCCCAAACCACCATTTTGCGTATATCTGCCATCCCACACGAGTGTAGAAAGCATTCCACTTTTGTCCTACTTCTAGCCAGATTTTTTTCTGCACACTAAACCCGAAGCGTCCATTGCTGTATCTTACCCACAGTTGGTCAATAGTGCGTAAATCAGTGCAGGGAAATTTTTTCATTAATTCTATTTCAAGACTGCCTCCTTTCTCCCTACCTGCAACTTTTCGCATCACTTTTAAAGTTTCTCGATCCGCTTCTTTCCAGTTTCCTGCTTTGAGTAAATCGCGCAATCGCGTATAGTCTACACCCTTCTCAGAACTCAGATCGTCAGTTTCTTCTTGTTCTCGTTTTAGTCGTAGTCTCTTGGCTTCTTGTTCTTGTTGCCGTTTTAACCTCTCAGCTTCCTGTTGTTTCTGTATTCTCTCAGTTTTTTCTTGTTGGCTTTGCAGCCTTTCGGCTTCTTGTTCTCGTTGCAGTCTCTCAGCTTCTTCTTGTTCTCGTTGTCTTTGTAACCTTTCAGTTTCCTGTTGTTGCTGTAGTCTCTCAGCTTCTTGTTCTTGTTGGCGTTTTTCTCTTTCCTGCTTGAGTTTTTCAACAGCAGCCCGAATACCTTTGGCAACATCCGTAAAAGCCTCATCTTGAGAGTGCCAGTACCTTGACACTACAGGTTCAGCATTCTTAGGTAAAGCTTGCAGTTTAGCAAATGGCGCGCCAGTCCAATCAACAGGCCGCAAAATTACCGGAATAACACAAGCTTCGCCTTGATGGTGGCGTTCTATTGCCTTCTTTACTTCCACATCCCAGCAATACTTAGAAAAAAGAAAATCTGAACTGACAAGCAATAGAATAATGTCAGCTGTGTCTAAATTGTCGTTAATTTGGTAATCCCACTCTTCTCCGGGTAGTATCTTGCGGTCGTGCCAGCTTGATATTACACCCTGCCATTCCAATATAGTCAGGTGTTTAGATAATTCATCCCGTAGAGATTCATCTTTATGAGAGTAAGAAAAGAAAAGCTTTAAAGATTCCTCTGCCATTTCTGCGTGTAGGAGTAGGATAAATCAGGCTTAGGGTAAATTATAGCTTTTTTACCTAATTTCCCTGATCGCCTAACGGCAGTAGCTAGGGTAACTTGAAACGCCTGCAATTATTTTTCAAATTCGTATAAACACAAGAGTGTAATCAATAGTTTAAATTTTCCAATAACTGTGCTGTTTGCGATCGCTCCACCAAACTATTGGCACACAAAATCCCCGAAGCAGCTACCGCAGGTACACCAATTCCCGGCATAGTGCTATCTCCCACGCGATACAAACCTTGGATTGGCGTTTGCGTACTCGGAAACATCTTACCAGCTGCGATCGCCGGGCCATATGTTCCTTGATACCTTCGTAGATAATGGGCATGAGTCAGCGGTGTCCCAATGAGTTCCAAAACCACACGCTCTCGAACATCAGGGATAATTCGCTCTAAGGCACAATATAAAGATTGTGCTTTCTGTTGTTTCTTCGCTTCATACCCATCATTTCGTTCCCATCCCGCGTAGGGTTCCAGGCTATAAACATGAACCACATGATGTCCCTCTGGTGCTAGATGCCGATCCCATACACTCGGAATCGATATCATGCAAGTATTTCCTGGTGCGATAATATCTTGACTGGAATCGCGAACTACCACATGATGTCCTGTTAAATTCTCTAAATCTGCCGCCCGAATACCTAAGTGCAAATGCATAAAACTTTCAACTGCTGGTGTCTTTAAAGCAGCTTGGCGGTAAGACGCAGGCAAATCTTCAGAATTTAGTAAGTTATTACAAGTATCCCAAATTGTTGCATTAGAAATCACCACAGGCGCTTTTAAGATTTCACCTTTTTGCAACCTAACACCAACTGCTTTTCCAGTTTCCACGAGAATTTGCTCAACGTGACACCCCAGACGCAACTCACCACCCCAACGTTCTAACCCTCGTACCAAAGCATTTACAATAGCCCCACTGCCTCCCACAGGATACTCAACCCCAGTACGAGAACGTTCGCCTAACATAAATGCTACCTCTGGGGCAATTGTTCCATGTGCCTTTAAACCAGAAAGCAGAAAGCATTCCAGGTCAATAATTCCTCGCACCCAAGAATCTTTCACTGTAGCATCCATGACATTGCCAACAGAAGCCCCCACAAGCGGCAAATAAGGTAACATTTTTGCCAAAGATGGCAAATAACGTTTTAGCAATACTAAAATCACTTGCCAATCAGCCCTTAACGCCAAAGTGGGAATGCCTTTCATTGCTTCGTACAATCCTAGCAAGCGTTCTTCAAACTGCTGAAATTCTCTAGCTCCTTGTGGCGTAATTTTAGCTACTTCTTCTCGATAGCGATCGGCATTACTATAAACTGCAAAAGTTCCTTCAGGAAAGTGATAATGTCCTAGAGGATTGTAGGGTATAACTTGAAGAGATTCACCAAGCACATCCAGAACTTGTTTTACAGGATTCAAATGGGAATTGGTCAGACCACAATAGAAAGAAGGGCCAGAATCAAATTCAAATCCCCGTCGTCTAAAACTGTGGGCTGCACCTCCAGCAATTGTATGACTTTCACAAACAATTACCCGCTTACCATAACGGGCTAATAAACCAGCAGCAGATAACCCGCCAATACCGCTACCAATAACTATGACATCACTATTTTGCATTTTTGTCAGTTGTTAGTTGATAGTTGTATTTTCCACTGACCGCTGACCGCTGACCACTGACCCTTCCTTCGGGTGACGCTCGTTCCGACGCTCGATGACTCGCTAACGCTTCGCTATCGCTAACGCTGCGCTAACGCCAGTTGTTCATGGGGGAAACCCCCAAGACCACACTGGCTCACCACTGATCACTGACAACTGACCATTAATAATGACTGAACCACTAATTGAACTCAAAGGCGTTTCTAAGACCTTTGGTAACAATAAAGTTTTAGATAACGTAGACTTGACAATTTACCGAGGAGAAGCACTGGGGATTATTGGGCCTTCTGGAACTGGTAAATCGACAATTTTGCGGGTAATAGCTGGCTTATTGAATCCCGATGAAGGAGAAATATACATACAGGGAGTGCGACGAGACGGCTTGATTGAAGATAGTGTTGACCCAGTTGGCATCGGTATGGTATTTCAACAAGCAGCGTTATTTGATTCGTTAACAGTAGACGAGAACGTCGGGTTTTTGCTATATCAACATTCCAAGTTACCGCGATCGCGCATTCATGAATTAGTCAAAGAAAAATTAGAAATGGTAGGTTTGTCGGAAATAGGGCATCTCTACCCATCTGAACTTTCTGGAGGAATGCGAAAACGAGTCAGTTTTGCCCGTGCAATTATGTCTAACCCCGATAATCCCAAAGATAGTCCAGAAGTTTTACTATACGATGAACCAACAGCCGGACTTGACCCAATTGCCTCAACAGTGATAGAAGATTTAATCCGTCAATTGCAACTAGCAAACGGAGTTTGTAGTACCTATGCCATTGTCACCCACCAAGACAGCACTATCCGTCGTACAGCTGATAGACTAGTGTTTCTCTATCAAGGTAAAGTCCAGTGGCAAGGTACAGTTAGTGAAATAGAAAGCACAGACCATCCATTAATCAAACAATTTATGAGTGGGAATGTGCAGGGGCCTATTCAGGTTGTGAGCTAGAAAGTTAAGAGTGATGAATTAGGAGCGATCGGTTGACAGTAAGTAGTTGAATTTAACTCCTAACTCCTGTACAGACGCGATTAATCGCGTCTGTACTCCTAACTTTTAATCGGTTATTGGTAGAGGATAAACATGCGAGATATCATAACAAACCGCTTCGTATCTAGGCGAACATTGAGAGAAGGTTCAGTAGGATTATTTGTGCTGCTGGGACTAGGGGCATTTGTATTAATTTTCTTGTGGTTGAATAGATTTACCTCTGCTAATAGTTCATATAAAGCTATTGTTGAATTTGCCAATGCTGGCGGAATGCAAAAAGGCTCGCCAGTTCGCTATCGTGGCGTGAAAGTAGGAAGTATTTCTCAAGTTTTGCCCAAGGCAAATGCTGTGGATGTGGTCATTGAAATTGCTTCACCAGACCTGATCATGCCCCGTAACGTTTTAATTGAAGCTAATCAGAGTGGACTAATTAGCGAAAGCATTATCGATATCACACCAAAAACTTCGCTACCTACTAGAAATATTATCGCCAAACCGCTAGACAAAAGTTGTAATTCCAACCTCATTGTTTGTGATGGTTCGCGGTTACAAGGACAGATTGGCATCAGTATTGATGAACTTATTCGCAGCTCGACTAGTTTGGCTACTGCATATAGTGACCCCAGATTTTATCAAAGAGTAAATAGACTTCTAGAAACCTCATCAGCAGCAGCAGCTAGTTTTACAGAACTCAGTCAAGATATCCGAAGTTTAAGTAAGAGTTTACAAGGACAGTTAAATACATTTACAGCCACTGCTAATTCAGTGCAACGGGCGACAAATGAACTCACAGCGTCTACTACTAAAACGGTAAATCAATTAGGTGTAACCGCAAGTCAATTTGGTTCAACCGCCAGTCGAGCTAATAATCTTCTGAGCAACTTAGATAACTTAGTAACTACAAATCGTTCTGGGTTGGTTAGCGCTTTGAACAATATTACCGAAACCAGCAATCAACTACGCGTTACAGTCAGTACCCTATCACCGGCTGTGAATCGCTTAACCCAAGGAGAGTTACTCAAAAATTTTGAAACTCTTTCAGCAAATGCCGCCCAAGCTTCCGCTAATTTGCGCGATGCCTCTAACAGCTTAAACGATCCCAAAAACTTAGTACTATTGCAACAAACTTTAGATTCAGCACGGGTAACGTTTGAAAATACCCAAAAAATTACATCAGATTTAGATGAATTGACAGGTGACCCAGCTTTTAGACAAAATCTGCGGCAACTGGTAAATGGCTTAAGTGGTTTAGTATCCTCTACACAACAGATGCAAGAACAAGCAAAGGTGGCTGTCACCCTAGACTCAATGAAAGCTGCCGTTGCGAATCAACCCAAGACTATTGCTGCCAGCCCAGCACCAACTAAAAAAGCGATCGCTGACAACAAACCCTCACCTGTCTACACAACTAATCCTCTACCTGCTACTGTTCAGATAGTTGAGAAAAAACCTGAACTTATTGTCAGTCCAGTAACTTCCATTTCCTCTCAAGAAAAGCTATTGCAACAATTGCGAGAGCATGGGGAACAGCGGAAACAAGGGAAGATTGAGCAGGGGAAGTAAAGAGAGATGGGGACGTGGGGACGCAAAGACAAAGAGATAAGAAAAATAACTCCTAACTCCCGTAGAGACGCGATTAATCGCGTCTCTACTTCTAACTCCCCACTCCCCTTTCCAAGCTGGCCCGTGTTGTTTTGCGCGTAAATAAATTCCAGGTATCCAACTCTTCTATAGAGTAGTTGAGAAGGCGCGTTCTATGTTCTTCGCTGAGTCCCTGCACGTTGGAAAAATCTGCTCCAGCAATGCTTTCTAGCTGCTCAAACTCAACATTAGTCAAATCGGCTGCCCGTAAATCCACGTATGCCAGATTTGCTCCATTTAATCGGGCATTTCGTAAGTAAGCTCCTGTCAAAAAAGCTTTCCGCAAGTCAGCACTACTGAGTCTAGCTCCTTGTAAATTTGCTCCTGTTAGGTCAGCACCACCAAGATAAGCCCCCAGTAGATTCGCACCTTGTAAATCGGCATCTCGCAAGTTAGCAGTATTGAGATTAGCACCATTAAGGTTGGCACCTGGCCCAACCGCTCCTGAAGTTTTGTAGGCAAATCCTTCAGGAAAAATCGTTTGACTATCATACTGAGATACTTGCAGCTTAGCTCCCTCTAAATTGGCACCGCTGAGGTCTGTTCCACTAAGATCCACTCGGTATAAATAGGCTCCCTGTAAGTTGGCGTTTCTCAAGATTGCTTTGCTCAGGTCTGCTCCCCGTAAATCGGCTTCGCTGAGATCGGCTTCGCTCAAATCTGTTTGACTGAGATTGACTCCAATCAAATTAGCTTTTTTCAGGTTGGCTTTTTGTAAATTAAGACTGCTGAAGTCTAATCGGTAAAAGTCCTCTTGGTTGAGAGCTTTCCCTGACTTGAGGGAAGCTAAAACCTCTGGGGATGGTAGCTGCATCTCCTTGCCTGTCATGAATTGAGATAAATCGTTTAGGGGTATTATATAGTCCCTTGAACCCTAGAAAATCTATCGGTAAATTTGTCATGAATCATCGTAGGATGAGGAATGGTGAAAAAATTCAGATTGACCCGACATGAGCAGGATGATCGCTGACATTTCTATCAAAACCATTGATGGCAAAGACAAGCTCTTAAACGAATATCTTGGCAAAGTGCTGTTGATTGTTAATGTAGCATCTTATTGTGGCTACACTAGCCAGTACAAAGGATTGGAAGAGCTATACCAGAAATATCGCGCTAAAGGGCTGGAAATTTTAGCGTTTCCCTGCAACGACTACGGAATGCAAGAACCAGGAACTAACGAAGAAATTGTACAATTCTACACAACCCGCTACGGTACAAGCTTTCAGTTGTTTGATAAGGTACACGCTCAAGGCTCGCAACAGCATCCACTTTATGCCCACCTCACCAAAGCCGTAGAACCCACTGGCAATGTTTCCTGGAACTTTGAAAAGTTTCTAGTCAATAGAAAAGGAGAAGTCGTTGCTCGGTTTAAGAGTGCTGTTTCACCCAATGACTCCCAATTGGTAGCTGCGATTGAGAAAGAACTAGCTCAATGAAGGCAGAAGGCAGAAGGCAGGAGCAGTCCCAATGAAAAAATTTCACCGCCATGCATGAAAAAGGGACAAGGGGGACAAGGGATAAATTCCCCCTACATCCCTTTACCTTTACACCCCTACACCCATTTTCGAGGCAGAAGGGAATAACCTAATTTAGAAGCACTCTGAGGTAGAAAAAATGGGACTCATCCCTCCTATGACAATGAATGATTTCTTTCGCAAAAGCGAAGGAGTCTGGTTTATCCAACGCACGGTGCATCATTTTGATTTAGTGACGGATGAGTCGGGGGAATCAAATCTTTATATAAGTGTCATTGCTAAGCATGACCCACGAGTCAAAACTATCTGCGAACAGCAGGGGATTGACGCAGGAAGGGCAAGAGGAGGCGCTAGCTTCATGTGGCAAGAGAATACTGATGTCCAAGAACCAAATCCGGAATATGCAGCAGTATTAATTGATGTGCCAGATGATGAAACGGGGCAGTCGGGTAAACTCTTACGCAACCAAGGCTATGTAGAAAAAATTCCGGTAGTCAGTCGTTACTGGTTTGGCAAAGACGGCATTTTGACTATTGATACAGAGTATGACAACAATCAAGGACAGGAGCGCTGCTGGTTCCTTACAGATGATTTCCGCGTGCGTGCCAGTACGGTTCGCATGATGAACGGCGTTTATTTAATGACCTATTGCTCCGAACGGCGTTGTGTCTCCAATGAAGTTTTAGCTCAAATGGTTCAACGCAATTTGTTGAGGGAGTAGGGAGTGGAAAGCAGGGGGAGCAGGGGAGGCAGGGGAAGATGAGGGGATGAAGAAGACGCGGTAACGCGGTGAGTCCAGTGCTGTAGGCGGGTCTCCCGCCGTAGGCAACTGGCGAACCCGTAAGGGTGACGCGGTGACGCAGGGATGAGGAAGACAAACAAAGAAGTTTCCTAGTTTCCAGTCCCAAATACCCAGTCCCTTAAAAAATTAAGGATTGTTGCTTTATTGATGAGAAATGGGACGCGGATTCACGATGTTTCGTATTCTCAGGAGTTAAAGGTATATGAGTCCATAACAATCGATGTATACAACCTTTATTCAGCATCTAGAACAATCACTATTTCAACGGTTTAATTTACAAAGTCGTCCGATTCCAACTGGTCTAGAGTATAAGGTAAGCGATCGCGGTAGAAACCCCGCGACTATCCGTAGTTGGTGCTATCAGTGTCCAGAATTACGAAAAATTCGCTATACAAGTATTGACGCAGGGGCAAGTGCCCAAATCCTCAATAGTGTTATTTATCCCAGTCCCCACTATGAATTACCTTTACTCGGTATAGACTTTCTATCTTTCGGTCAGGTTAAAAACTTGATTGTTATGGACTTTCAACCTTTGTTTCAAGATGAAGCCTACCTAGCAAAGTATATCTATCCCCTGAAAGCCTTGCAAGATAAGTATCCTGAACTGGCGCAAGATTTGGAAATGAAGTTCTACGATGCTAATCAGTACTTCTCAAAATATCTGCTGTTTGCCAAAACAGATGCAGAAACAGTAAAAACACGAGTGTTTACAGCGTTTAAAGATTATCTGAATCTTTACTGGCAGATGCTAGACTCAGCTGAACCCCTAACCAATTCTGAAGACATTCAGCGGATTGTTAAAGCCCAGAAAGACTACGACCAATACAGCGCAGAACGTGACCCAGCATCCGGTCTATTCAGTAGCTACTTTGGGCATGAATGGTCGGAACGGTTCTTATATGAATTTTTGTTCGAGGATGCTGTGCCGTTAGCTGCCGGCTCAGTCAAAAAGTAATTATATTTCCTATGACTTTATATCAGCCTTTTTTGGATTACGCGATCGCCCTCTTACACGAACGCCTCGACCTGCAACCATATCCGATTCCCACAGGATTTGAATCTAAATCGGCGCTTGTAGGTAAGGGCAAACATCAAGAAGAGGTATTAACCACCAGCACAGCATTTAGTGCCCCGAAACTGCGTCAGATCCGAGCTGCTCATGTGCAGGGTGGTAAATCACTTCAGGTTCTCAATTTTGTGATTTTTCCTCACTTGAACTATGACCTGCCTTTCTTTGGGGCAGACTTGGTAACGCTACCAGGAGGACACTTAATAGCCCTGGATATGCAACCGCTGTTTCGAGATAATCCAGCGTACCAAGCGAAGTATACTCAACCCATATTGCCCATTTTTGAAGCATATCAACAGCACCTCCCTTGGGGAGGAGACTTTCCCGAAGAAGCGCGTCCCTTTTTCTCGCCAGCATTTCTCTGGACTCGCCCACAGCAACATGAAGCAGTGGAAACGCACGTATTTGAAGCTTTTAAAGACTACCTCCAAGCCTACTTAAATTTTGTTGACCAAGCACAGCCAGTAACCGACTCTCATTCCCTTGCGGACATAGAACAAGCTCAACTGCGCTATCTGCGCTATCGCGCTGAAAAAGACCCAGCAAGGGGAATGTTCACCCGTTTTTATGGGCCAGAGTGGACAGAAGAATATATCCACGGCTTTTTATTTGACTTAGAAAGAAAACTGGCAGCAGTAAATTGAATTAGAGAGTTGGGAGTCAGTTGTCAGTTGTAAGTTGCCATTCTTCTTTTCCCTGTGTCCTGCCGTCCCCGTCTCCTTGTCCCCGCGTCCTCCGTTCGCGTAGCGTCGACCATAGGAGAAGTTTGCAAGGGCGGGGGAACCCCCCAAAGTTGCTTCTCTTGGGCAAAGCCCAAGACCGCACTTCTCTCCATGTCCCCCTGCCTCCCCTACCTCCCCTGCTCTCTTATCCCCAATCCCCCTTTATGAGTTGGAGTGTTAAGGAATGTTAAGGAAATTATCACAAAACTCATGATAATTCGTAACAAAAAATGATCCAACGACATAGTATAAACAAATAAAGAGGTTTAAATGCAGGTCTAAAAGATAGGTACAGGTTGTCTGACCACCTAGTTATTCAGGCTAGTGCAAGTTAACCTATACTAAGAAATGTAAAATTTTCCCAATTTCCTAATTCGGAAAAAACGGAAACATTTCGCTGGTGACTCATCAACAGGCTTTGCCTTGCCCAGGCTGCCTAGGTAGTTTTACGCCAAACTTAACCAAATTCGGTTGTAGTCTAAACCCTGCTCAAGAAAACACATAGGAGATTAATATGGTTCTCGACGCATTTGCAAAGGTAGTTTCTCAAGCTGATGCAAGAGGTGAATACCTCAGCGCTTCTCAACTAGATGCTCTGAGTGCATTGGTTGCTGATGGCAACAAGCGCTTGGACATCGTAAACCGTATTACCGGTAGTTCATCTTCAATTGTTGCTGATGCGGTTCGCGAACTGTTTGCTGAGCAGCCCCAGTTGATTGCTCCTGGAGGCAATGCTTACACCAGCCGTCGGGCAGCTGCTTGCATACGCGATTTAGACATTATCTTGCGCTATGTCACCTATGCTATTTTCGCTGGAGACTCCAGCATCCTAGATGACCGCTGCTTGAACGGTCTGAGAGAAACCTACCTAGCTCTAGGTACTCCCGGTGCTTCTGTGGCAGTGGGCGTTAAGAAGCTCAAAGATAAAGCGATCGCGATCGCCAATAACACCAATGGTATTACCTACGGTGATTGCAGCAGTTTGATTTCTGAACTGGGTGGCTACTTTGATAAAGCTGCTTCTGCTGTTGCTTAATAGTTAACTGCGGTACAGGCGACTCATCAGAGTTGTATCTTTATAGCTATTCGCGATCAGTCCATTGCTACATTTTTCACAAAATAATTGGGAGATAAAAAATGACGAAAACACCTCTAACCGAAGCAGTAGCTGCTGCTGATTCTCAAGGACGCTACCTCAGTTCCTCCGAACTTCAAGTTGGATTTGGTCGCTTGCGTCAAGCTCCAGCTGGTCTACAAGCTGCTAAAGCCTTGAGTGCAAACGCTCAAAGCCTAGCTCAAGCTGCTGCCAATGCGGTGTACCAAAAGTTCCCCTACACCACCAGCACCCAAGGCCCCAACTATGCTTCTACTCAGACTGGTAAGGATAAGTGCGTTCGTGACATCGGTTACTACCTCCGCATTATTACTTACGCTCTAGTTGTTGGTGGTACTGGCCCATTGGATGATTATTTAATCAGTGGTCTAGCTGAAATCAACCGCACATTCGAGCTTTCCCCCAGCTGGTACATTGAAGCTTTGAAGTATGTTAAGGCTAACCATGGTCTTAGCGGCGACCCAGCTGTTGAAGCTAACTCGTACATCGACTACGCTATCAATGCTTTAAGCTAGTTGATAATTTTGCCCGGAGGGGTATGCAATGACTGACAGGTGTTGGTGATTGCATACAACTCCGGGCATTGTTTTTTATGGAGAATTGAAAATTATAACTTTTTAAATTTTGCATTTTTAATTTTTAATTATTTAGCTATGGAAAACAAATATGATATCCAGGACGATAATCAATTAACAGTAGAGCAAGCGATCGCGAATCTCCAAGGTGAGGATTTGGGATTACGGGTGTATGCTGCTTGGTGGTTAGGGCGTTTTCGGGTTGATGCCCAAGAAGCGATTGATGTATTAATTGCTGCATTAGAAGATGAGGAAGATCGCACAGAAGTTGGTGGCTATCCCCTCAGACGAAATGCGGCACGGGCGTTGGGAAAACTCGGCAATCGGCGTGCGGTCGCGCCACTAATCCGGGCACTGGAATGTTCTGATTTTTATGTGCGGGAAGCAGCAGCCCAGTCCCTAGAAATGTTGGGGGACTTGTCCTGCATTCCTATCTTGATTGAGTTACTCAAAGACAACGTTCCCGGAACCCTACCTGCTCCGGAACCCCCTCAGCTGGCTCAACCCTATGATGCGATTTTAGAGACCTTGGGAACCCTAGGGGCAACGGATACAATTCCAGATATTTGTCCTTTTTTAGATCACTTCATACCTCGGATTCAATATTCCGCAGCGCGGGCGATGTACTTGTTAACCGCCGATCCAGAGACAGCAAATCATTATGGCGATCGCCTTGTGCAAGAACTTTCCAACGACAATTTGCAACTGCGCCGCACTGTCCTAGCTGACTTAGGAGCAATCGGATATTTACCTGCCGCCGAAGCGATCGCCCAGACTCTAGCAGAAAACAGTCTCAAACTAATCGCCCTCAAAGGTTTACTAGAAAAGCAATTGCAACAGACCACACCACCAGATTTATCTTCAGGGGCAATTAAAGTGATGACATTGATGGATGAATTACTTTAGAAGTATCACAGCATTTGATAACAAATAACTAGTTTTTATTTGACAATTGCACTCAGGAAATGTTGAAGACTCGATACGGTGATTTCCTCGAAATTTCTTAATCTATACTCACCTTCGTCTAACGCTCTTAGTGTTAGCTAGTCCTTGAGCATCATCCGAAGGGGTTTTGCCTGTATAGTTGCGACTTCCAGTTGCGTAGTACAAAATATTAGGTAAATCTTTCTTTCTATCACCCTCCACAAGTAAACTAAACGTTTATTTGCTGTTTATTTGCTTACTATAATTTCGGATATTTAATTTATTACTATACAAATCCTGCTTTTGTGTTACCTTCTTTTAGTTATGTAATTATAACTTTATTAAAAAATGTAACATTTTAATTAATCTATTAGTTGAATTTAGTGAAATATATGCAATATTAAAAATTATTAATAGAAAATATCAGCAAAATTGCCCTAAATTGCAAATGCGTTTTAACCGTGAAAAAGTAGAATTTGCTACACTTACTGCTATTGACTTGTCTGGATTTCCGATCGGAAGTAGAGAAAAATAAAATCATTGTCAGCAAATACTGAAAATGCTTCGCAATTAGGCGCTATAGGGCATTTTCTGAAAGCAAAATTATAAGAGAGCGCCTAGAAGAGTCAGTAATAGCAGATAGGGACTCTCGCATGAATATAAATCCAGCTGAATCGATTGGAGATTTGAAAAAATCACATCCTCATATTCTCTTCGGAACAGAATTAGACGAAAACAGTGGTAACGAACAGTTTCTACTGAGCATGTATGATTCTGTGCAGGCATCTATTTTTGTGGTAGATGTTCTGGAAGATGGTGATTTTCAGTATGTGGCACTCAATCCCACTCATGAGCGATGGTTAGGAATTAGCTCAGAGGATCTAAAGGGCAAAAAACCAGAAGATATTCTCTCACCAGTTGATGCTGCTAGAGTGCGTCAGCATTACGCTGATTGTGTGCGCTTTGGCAAAACTATTTCCTACGAACAATGCTTGCAATTTCAGGGTGTTGCGACTTGGTGGAGTACGACTCTCACGCCACTGCGGGATGGTAACTCCAGGATTTATCGACTAATTGGCACTAGTAGTAATATTACTCCTGCTAAACAGGTAGCACAAGCAAGGGGAATTCAAGCTGAACGAGAGCAATTATTAGAAGCGATCGCTCAACGGATTCGCGAATTCTTAGATTTAGAGAAAATTCTCCGGCAAACAGTCAAAGAAATTCGACAGTGTCTGAATTGCGATCGCATCCTGATTTACCATATCCAGCCTGATGGCAGTGGCACAATTGTAGCCGAATCAAGCGTAACTGCTGGGGGCTCGCTTTTAGGCAAAAACTTCCGAGATCCTGGCTTTAGTGCCAAATATAAGGAACGCTACGGACGGGGTTGTATTCAAATTGTTGAAGATATCTATGCAGCAGGTTTACATCCCGAACATATAGATTTTCTCGCCTCATTGCAGGTAAGAGCCAATTTAGTAGTGCCAATCTTGTTACAGCAAGACTTGTGGGGGCTTTTCAGTGCCCAGCATTGCTATGAACCCCATCAATGGCAGCAGATAGAAATCGATCTGCTCAAACAAGTGGCAACCCAAATCGGAATTGCTGTTCAGCAGGCAGAACTACATCAACAAATACAGCAGTTGAGAGCCAAATTGGATTTGCAGGCGCAGCAGCATCAAGTTCAGTTACAGCAGGCACAGAACTTTCAAGCACTGGTGCAACGCATTACCGAACAAATCCGCGACAATAAAAATGAAACTCAGGTACTGCAAACAGCCACTCAGGAATTGGCACGATTACTGAAACTTGACTCTTGCTATATCGAACTTTATAGCCACTGCCGCACTAGCGTTAGTGTTGCATACAAATACGCAACAACCAATTTACCTCCAGAAACGGGATTTACTAGAAAGATTGGAGACTTTCTTGAAATTTATCAACTACTCTTGGCTAAAGAATATCGACAATCAATAGAAATTGTTCCTGGATGGCATCCCAAGTTATATGTAGTCACCCAGCTAGCTTGTCCCATCTTTGACGACCAAGGAATTCTGGGAAATTTTTGGCTACTGCGACCCACACAGGAGATGTTTGACGAGTTTGAAATAGAACTAGTGCAGCAGCTAGCAAATGAATGTGCGATCGCAATTCGCCAAGCCCGGCTTTACGAAAATACTCAAGTGCAGGTAAGAGAATTAGAAAAACGAGAACGCCTCAAAAACGAATTTCTTAGAACCCTGTCCCAAGAACTGCGGACACCCATAACTAGCATTAGCCTAGCCGCTCAAACTCTCGAAAGTGTGCTGACACCAGAAGGGATATTAGATATAGAGATAGTACCGCAACTATTGCAGATTTTGCATAACGAGTGTGGAAGAGAAAGCAAATTAATTAACGATTTGCTAACACTCACATACCTAGAAACCGACCCTGCTCCTCCGACTTTAATCCCCATTGATTTACAAACCTGGCTTCCTCCAATTGTTGAGTCTTTTCGAGATATTACTAGTTGCCAGCAACAGCAATTAAAGCTAACGATTGAGACTGCACTTTTGCCATTAGAGACAGATATCACCGATTTAGAGCGAATTATCACCGAACTATTAAACCATACTTGCAAATACACTCCAGCAGGGGAATCAATCACAGTATCTGCTCGCCTAACAGGCGATACAGTGCAGTTAAGTATCACCAATTCCGGATTAGAAATTACCGCTCATGACCTGTCACGGATTTTCGAGCCATTCTATCGCCTTTCCAAAAACGATCCCTGGAAATATAGTGGCACTGGATTAGAAATGGCATTAGTGCAAAAAATGGTCAAACATTTAGGAGGCTCAATTCAGGTAGAAAGTGCAGCTGGCCAAACTACCTTCATTGTTAAATTTCCCAGAGCGTTGTTGCACGATTAAGGAAAATGGTAAATTATACCTATCCAATATCCCTTCTCTACTAAAGACCCTGATAGCCTAATTATGAACACGAAAGCCAAAGCCAGGTATAAAGTTCGTAATTGGCAATCTGTTGAATCTAAACCATAGAAACAGGAGTCTGATTATAATAGACGTTCTTTGTCCGAAACCGCTATGTTTCGACTCAAAAGCATTTTTGGGGGTAAGTTAAGACGACGTTTTTTTTTGATAACCAAGCTGTCGAATTATTTCTGCTGCGGTGCTGCGCTTAATCGCACGATCCAATTGGGCAAACCAGATAGCTACAAAGTGGAAGACTAACTCACCACTCTATTGAGAAAAGGTGTGTCTTTTTTTCTGTTTGATGCAACAAAGCCATACGCTAGAGCAACTGCACCATAACTCATGCTAGACATCAGTACTGGTAAAACCGTCAGAAATTTGCTATTATTATTTTCTATGCGGGTGACTAGCTCAACGGTAGAGCAGTAGACTCTTAATCTATTGGTTGCGGGTTCAAATCCCTCGTCACCCACCAACAATGTACATTAACTAATTATTTGTCACTGTTAACAGATTGATGTCACAATTAACAAATTATTGTCACTGTTAACAGATTAATATCATCTTTGAGAAATTAATCTCACTTTAGATAACTAGAATGCAGCTTCTCTAGTAGAGATATTTACAAAATTATTTTGTCGTATAATAAAATATTTTCTTAAAAATGTACATCCAAATTGATGCAGAGAACTTTTATTACCTCATTGTTATGTCTGATTCAAATGGAACGCAAATTTTAAAGCTCGCTCTTGTACCGTAAATTATTTTTGCAATAGGTTTCATATCATTATAGTTTGAATCACATCGCAACTTACATTTCCTTGGAGCGATTGTAAGTTGATGCGCGATAAAAAAGCATAAACACTCTTTACGGTCGTTAACTTTTGACGGTGAGGCAGTCTAGTCTTGGGGGTTTCCACGCCACTTCCTACCCTGCGGGAAGGCGTTCCGCCTACAACGGGGGTTCCCCCCTTCGGGTTCGCAGTTCCTTCAAGTCGGCGAAGCCGCCCAACGGACTGCTTACCGCAACGGAGTGGCTCCCCATGAGGAACTGCCGTTAGCGCAGCGAAGTGCGAGTCCTCGCCTAAGGGGTGACACTGAAAGCGATAGCGCAGCGTTAGCGAGTCATCGAGCGTCACCCGTAAGGGTTATCAGTCTGAAAAATTCCAAACTTTTACAGTCTTATCTTTACTAGCACTCACTATTTTATCGGAGTTTGTTGCAACTCCTAATACCCAATCAGAATGATTAGAAAGAGTATGGAGTAATTTACCACTTTGTAAATCCCATACTTTCACTTTATTATCAAGACCACCACTAACTAAATATTTTCCATCTCTACTAAAGTTGACAGATACAACTCTGCCAGCATGTCCCTCAAGATTTTGGAATAATTCTCCTGTTTGCCAATTCCATACCTTGATAGTTTTGTCCCAACTACCACTAGCCAAATATTGACCATCTGGACTAAAAGTAAGAGAACGAACTGCATTGGTATGAGAGCTAATCGTACGAATTAAAGCACCAGTTTTTAAATTCCAAATTTTAATTTTTTTATCTATGCCACCAGTAGCCAACACTTGAGCGTCAGGATTGATAGCTACAGTAAAAATCCTGCCTCTATGTCCTTGATTTGTACGCAATAATTTACCAGTGTGGAAGTTCCAAAATCTTAATTCACCAATTTCATTACCACTAATAATTGTACTTCCATCTGGAGTGATGGCAACAGACCAAATAGGGTTATTACACTCAAACAGAGTGTTAACTAATTGATTTTTTTGCAAATTCCAAATTTTTATTTTTCCATCATCACTACCACTAATCAGAGTTTTATCGTTATCAGTAAGCACTAAAGACCTGATAGTAGCAGTATGACCAATTAAATTATCTTCAATGTTAGTTTCTAAATTCCAAACTTTAATTTTCCAATCTTCATCCCCACTAACTACAGTTTTACCATCCTTACTTACAACAACAGACCAAACGGCATCAGTATGTCCAGTGAGTGTTTTAGTCAGGTTAATATTTCCTATTTTTTGAATATTTGGTGTTATTGAAACATGCATTGTAGTCTCTGGATCAATTACAGGAAGAGTCATTAAACGAAAAATATAAAAACTCCCAAACATGAGTACAAACAGTGAAGCAATTCCCACTGTACATCCCCATATAAAGCTATTATCAAAATTGAAAATAGCCTCCATTCCTTTTCCTGTCGTCTCACTCAGTGCTGCTTTAGCTAAAATAATTTGACGATAATCTTCTACTTGATATTTTTTGTTTTCTCCCTGTATCTGAGTTTTTACATTCTGTATTTGAGTATGTACCTTTTGTATTTGGGTAGGAACGCTTTGTATTTGAGTCTTGACAATATTCCTTTTAAAATTACTTACTTTAGCTTCATTCTTTGCCGATGCTTTTGGCATCTGTGTAGTTTTTACAAATTTAATCTCAGCATTATTTGAGATAAATAAATTCAGTAAATTTCCCTGTGCTAATGCAATATTACTTTGTTCGCACACCTCTGAAGAAACTGCGATTCCATCACGCACAGATGTATATTTATTGAAATCTGTAATAAATATGGTTTCTATAAAATCAGGTAAAACTTCCCTATCTATCTGTGATGCAGTTCCAATCTGCAAACAATTAAAAATATTATTTAATAACGAAGTTTGTAATTTTCCAGCAAAATAGTAACAAATAAAGTAAGGTACATGAGCGCGTCCGAAATCGTCGAAACCATCATTATAAAGCCAACCAAATAAAGTTTGGTCAGAAGAAATTTGATGTAAGTATATAGCTTTATAGCCTATACTAGGTGGAGCGTAAGCATCCCAATATTGATAAACTATCTGTTGCAAAAAAAATTGCTGGACTTCTGGGGGAACCTCTGCACTTTTGAGGACTGTAAACCCCACGCCAGCAAAGCTAGTATAAATAAGCTGTCCAAAAAGCTGAGACATGGCGAAAAGGGGAAATAAATTATGTTAACGTGTAGTCTGACTTGGTTGAATTTGACTTTGTGGTTGTTCTTTCAAAGGTAGTTGTTCTGGGGGAAAGGTAAAAACACCAAATGCAAATAATATAGAAGAAATCACTCCTAATAAACTCACACTTGCCAAAGATAATATTAAAATATACCGCCGCATTTGCGGTGATATAACCTGACCGATAAATAAACTTTGATTCAGTCCGTTGGCAAGATTTTGTTGTGCAAGAAAATGGTGATGTTTATTTAATTCCGCTAGCAACCAAAGTAATGGTTCAGCAGCACCCCTCGCCCTGAGTGCAGCAACACCTTCCATAGAGACGATAGGAATAGCTGAATAAAATTTTTGATAATTAGCTTTGACAGCATCAAGGCGAGAAACTAAAGGTTGGAGACTCTGCTCAATTTTCAATTTGGTGACTGTACCCTGTTCCAAAAGGTCGCATTTTGTGAGAATAATAGCAAAGACATATTTGAGACGATGTTGAGAAGTAAGAGAAGCGATCGCTACTACCTGATGAAAGATATCTTCTAATGTTTGGCTATATTTTGTGTCATGTAATAACGCATGAGCGTTAATAAATACGCAACAGCCATGGGAAGCTAAGATCATTTCCTGAAAATCTGGATTGCGGATATCACATGATTCACCCGGAATGTCCCACCAGCGGAAGTTACAGAGGGTTTTCATCCCCCAAAGACTGTGACGTTTTAAGCTGAAATTAAAGCTAGTAATTTTAATTGTTGCGGGTGGATAAAGATTTGTATTGGCAACATGGTTAATAATTTTTTCCATGTTTGCTTGGACATCGGTATCTTGACAATCAAACCAGAAATTATGGGGGTTATTGACGAGAGTATCAGCATGTAATTCGGCGTAACTTCCTGCTAAGAAAACTGTTTTGCCTACACCACGTTGACCAATACTTAATAAGCTAAAAGTTTTGGGATTTTTTGCTGGGGTGATATTCATATAAGGTAGATCGGCATCAATAAAGTTAACTCGTGAAGTCGTAAGTTGTCAGAACCCTAATCCTAAAAACCAAAATTGCGGATCAGTCGATAAAGAAACTGTAGAGGTTTGCCACGACGAACACGCCCAGAGAAGGAAGAGGTAAATCCAAATGTGATTTGACGGAAACTATAGCCTGTTCTAGATGAAGATGATAAATTCAGCGAACCGTT
Source organism: Dendronalium sp. ChiSLP03b (assembly GCF_034531165.2). Classification (NCBI taxonomy): domain Bacteria; kingdom Bacillati; phylum Cyanobacteriota; class Cyanophyceae; order Nostocales; family Nostocaceae; genus Dendronalium; species Dendronalium sp. ChiSLP03b. The sequence goes on from NZ_JAVRBR020000016.1 coordinate 243,750, forward strand.
ATTACTAGAGATATTGGTATTGTCTTCAGCAAAAGAATCTATTGCTGTTTGTTGAAAGAACAAGCCTTCAAATCCTCCATTAATTTGTTCTTGTTCTTGAGATGATAGGTCTATTAAACCATCGGATTTATTTGTTTTATCGAGTTTATCCATAGCTTTATCCAAGTGTTGGTAATTACAGTAAAAAAGTTTGTGCAATGAAGAGTTTAGTAAGATATAAATTTTAAATGTTCTCCAGGGAAAGAACGTAATTTTTGCAAATCTCCCTGTACCAATACTTTACCTTTATCTAATAAAGTCACCCAATCTGCACGCTCGATAACACTTGGACGATGGGTAATCATAATGGTAGTTCTACCTTTACGATATGCCAGTAATTTATCTAAAACATTTGTTTCGCTAACTGGATCTAATCCCGCTGTAGATTCATCTAAAATTAAGATAGGGGGGTCTGTAACAATTCCTCTGGCTATGGCTAATCTTTGTCTTTGTCCCCCGGATAAATTTGCGCCGAATTCGCCTAAAACTGTTTGGTATTTATTAGGCAATTGGCTGATAAAATCATCAGCGTCAGCGATTTGACAAGCTTTAACGATTTGTTCAAAAGAGATATAAGGTGTGCCTAAGCGGAAATTTTCGATGATGCTGCGACTCCAAAAATGTGGATCTTGAGGAACGTAGACGATTTGTTGACGCAGACATTCTAGAGATAAGTCTTGGAGGTTAAAGCAGTCTATCCGGATATTACCAGAGTTTGGTTGGTATAATCCAGCAATCAGTTTGGCGAGGGTGCTTTTGCCACAACCCGATCTGCCGATAAGGGCGATCGCACATCCTCCTGGAAGTGTTACGGAAAAATCCTCCATTAACTCAAGCCTTCCAGCATGATGGAAGTTGAGGCTTTTACAAATAATGTCTGCACTACCCGGAAGCTGAGCATGTGGTTTTTGCGTAGTTGTGGTAATTTCTGGTGTCGCGTCTATTACTTCTCCTAAACGAGTGACTGCTGTTTGAGTGCGGTAATATTCATCGACTAAGCCGATTAAAGAACCCATCAATGCCAGAACATTTCCTTGCAAACTATTAAAAGCTAGAAGTTGTCCGATACTCAATTCTTTACTAATAACTAGTAAACTACCAAAACCGAGTAAAGAAATACTACCAATACTACTGACCATTTGCGAAAAAATTCCATTGACAATGCTAATTTGGACGGTATTGAAGGTAATATTTGCTAAACGTCCAAATCGAGTTTGAAATTCTTCCCAAAATTGTGGTGCGGCGTTGGTCGCTTTGATTACCAATGCACCTTTAAAAGTCTCTACTAATACTCCTTGGTTTTCTGAAGATAAGACTAATAATTTACGAGTCGCTTGTTGCAAAATCGGCATGAAAGGAAGTGTCGAGCAGGTCATTAACACCCCAATCAGAGTCACAGCTAACGTTAGCTTCCAACTGTAGAAAACCATGAAACAGAAGGAAATAAATGCTACAAAAAATTGGCTTGGTAACAGTGCGACAATTTGCGAGACTAACTGGTTTATTTCATTAATATCTCGGAGGCGACTAACAATTTCACCACTTCGTCTAGTTTCGTAATAACTCAGAGGTAAATTTAAAATTTTGCGACCAAAATCTAAGACAAATCCTAACTGTAATCTTTGGCTAAAATGAGCAACTAAAGTAGATTGTAATAATTGCAATGCACCATTAAATAAGGTCATCACTACCACGGCGACAATAACCACCGTGAGTAATTGCGTATCTTGTCTAACTAAAACATCATCTGTAAGGATTTGCAGTAAAAATGGACTAGCAAGAGACAGGATACCCAAAACAATATTGATGAGTAAAACCCCAAAAATTAAACCCCGATAGGGTAAAATACGTCCCAGAAAACGCCCAAAGCCAGTCGCAGTGTCTGTTTCGCTTTGCTGAGATAAAGACGCTACGTCCGGTTCCAATAGCAACATGATGCCATTCCATGATGCTACTAACTCCGCACGTTTGAGATAACGGATACCTAATGCAGGGTCAGCTACTATGTATTTATTACCGCGTTTACCGTACAGAACCACCCAATGGTAGCCTTTCCAGTGGATAACACCTGGTAAAGGAAGTTCTTTTAAACGGTCTAAAATGTCTGGAGAAGCTTTGACAGAACGGGTTTTAAAACCTAAATTTTCAAATCCTCGTTTCAAACCTAGTAGCGTAGTTCCTAACTGCCCCGTTCCCACAGCCTCCCGACTGCGACTAATACTAATCAAGCGTCCGTAATACTTGCAGATAGAAGCAAGACAAGCAGCACCGCAGTCTTCCTCACTTAGTTGGAGAACACATTGATAAGCATTGCGGCGAATAGGTGAAGAAACCATAGGGCATTCATCGAAAAATTAGCAGGATTGAAATTCCCTTTTCTCCACATCTGGGCCATTCTGCGTGAGATAAGACTAGATCAAACGCAGAGATATCAAAAAGTTAAATATTCGATATCAAACGCATTTTGCGGAGGATAAATGTCAAGACTGTCTCTTGACTGGAGATGATATCGGCTTTGCCTTCCATGCCCGGTAGTAGTTGGCACTGGTGTTTGCTGTCGCCGAGGTACATCTTTTCGGGTTCGATGATTACTACATAAGCAGAAGTCTGATTTCCGGAATCGGGCAAAGTATCTGGCGCGACAGTTTTGACAGTGCCTTTGAGAGTGCCAAAGTCAGGGTAAGGACAGGCAGAAACTTGCATCTGTACAGCATGTCCTGGTTTAACTTTGTCGATATCGCTAACGGAGACTTGGGTTTTGATAACGAGGGGTGCGTTTTGAGGCGCGATGTAAGCAACTGCTTCTCCCGAACGAACGACTTGTTGAGGGTTACGCAGGCTGAGTTGTAAAAGGGTTCCAGTGGTGGAAGCACGAATGATAGTGTTGTTGAGGTCGCTATTTAATTGTTGCAGTTCTTGTTGAGTGCGATCGCGTTGTTTTTGCTGTTCTAATTTTTGTTGCAGCAATGTTTGTCTTTCTTTATCCAACGCGGCGAGGCTGGCTTTTCCCTTAGCTGTTTCTTGACTGATGCGTTCCACCGCCACAGTGACGGTTGCATTGCTGGGGTTAATAGCGGTATTTGCCCGTTGCAGGTTGAGTTGAGCAACTTTCAGGGCTTGTTGTTTCTCTTCTAGAATATTTTTTGCCGAAATTTTCGCCTGTTCTAGTCTTGCTTGGGCAGCTTTAACAGCTTGTTCTTTTTCTTCTAAAAGATTACGGGGAATTGCCCCAGATTCTACAATGGCTTGCAGTCTATCCCGTTGGGTTTTGGCTAGTTGCAGGCCAGCTTCTGCTTCTTTGACAGTCACAGCTAATACTTGTTCTTTCTGTAATCTTTCAACTTGGGTCTTTGCTAGTTGTACAGCAGTTTCCGCTTGATTTTTATCTGTCTGTGCCTTAATCTGTAGGTCTTGATAGTTGCGTTCTGTCCCTGCTAACTCAGCTTCAGCGGCGGAGACGTTACGGTTTATTAAGCTAGTTTCTGCGGCTACTTGTGATTCCAGATTTTTGATTTGTGCGTCGATTTGCCGAATTTGCAACTCACTTTGTTGAATGGTGCTTTGCAGTTGGCTTTTTTGGGTTTGCAAACGGGAGTCATCAATACGGGCAATTTCGTCCCCTTGTTTCACCTGTTGATTATCACTAACCAAAATTTTTGTTACTGTTCCTTCCACGGCTGCTTGGACTAACCGCAAATCTCCTGCTGGGCGAATTGTTGCTGGAACTTTAATTGCAATATTATATTTAAGAACTGTAGATAGGGCAACTGCCCCACCAAAAATAGTAATCAGAAATGCTCCCCCGATCATTACCCAAGGACTAATCCGAGGGAGAAACTCATTTCCTTGAATTGCTGGCAGATGTTCAGGAGTTGGAGTTTCTAGCATAGTTATTAATCGTGTTAATTCAAAAAGATTAAAGATAAAAAAGATAAAGGGCAAAGGATAAAAGAACAAAAAATCTAATTCTGTGTTCATCCTTTACCCTTGATATCGACCTTTAAGGATGCCATTAATTCAAATGAATTAATGCTCTCAGTTAGGTGAGATCGATCTTGAACAACTCGTTAGCGAAGGTATTAACATTAGAAGCTGCGGTAGCTCGTGTAACTCGACTGCCACCGGGGCCAGACTGGACATCGGAAACAGTTGCTAGTTTTTGTTCAGAAAAACCAGTATTAACTTTATTAGCTAGGTCAATACCATCAATATTTCCGATACTCAAACCGCCTGCGATCGTTTCTTCTTGCTCCGCAGATAAATCTACTAATAATTCGGATTGTATGATTGAATCAGACATAATTTTTACCTCAATTGAATGTTGAATGTGAATTGAATTAACGCTCTCAGTTAACCGAGATCGATCTTGAACAACTCGTTAGCGAAGGTATTAACATTAGAAGCTGCGGTAGCTCGTGTAACTCGACTGCCACCGGGACCAGACTGGACATCGGAAACAGTTGCTAGTTTTTGTTCAGAAAAACCAGTATTAACTTTATTAGCTAGGTCAATACCATCAATATTTCCGATACTCAAACCGCCTGCGATCGTTTCTTCTTGCTCCGCAGATAAGTCTACTAATAAATCAGATACGATGATTGAATCAGACATGATTTTTTACCTCAATTGAATGTTGAATGTGAACTGAATTTAAGCTCTCAGTTAACCGAGATCGATCTTGAACAACTCGTTAGCGAAGGTGTTAACATTAGAAGCTGCGGTAGCTCGTGTAACTCGACTGCCACCAGGACCAGACTGGACATCGGAAACAGTTGCTAGTTTTTGCTCAGAAAAACCTGTATTAACTTTATTAGCTAGGTCAATACCATCAATATTGCCGATACTCAAACCGCCTGCGATCGTTTCTTCTTGCTCCGCAGATAAGTCTACTAATAAATCAGATACGATGATTGAATCAGACATAATTTTTACCTCAATTAAGTGTAGTTGTTGTTGATTTTTAGGTAGTGTTAGTCAGTTTTATTTTTTCTCAACCTTATACATAATTAATTGATGCAGTAAAGCAAGAATATTTTGTATAACCGACTGTTTTTTTCAAGCGACCTTTACTTGATTCATGAATACAGTCTAAATAGAAAACATAGCTTTTGTCTATAAAAGTAGATAGGTCAAAAGGACATAAAAGTTACATTTTTAGTGATAGTTTTTTGTAATTATTGTATAGAAATAGACTAAAAAATCCATTATTTATTTCAAGAATAGGTGTGAGTCTAAATAGAAGAAACAATGTTTAAAAAAGCTAGGTTTATTTGGAATAAACTAAAACATTTATGTCCCTAACAATTGAGGAATTATTAGAAATAGAAAAGAAAACAACGCCAGATACGTCTGACGTTGTTTTAGAAAGTTAATTAATAGCTTTAAAAGCTAAACTATCAAAATTAAACAAAAGGCAAAATTATTACACTCGTTAATATTAATTTTTTGAATTTCTATTTAATCCCAAAAATGCTTAATTTAGAAACAATAGCATTATTTTTTTGTATATCTATATTTATTATTACAATAAATTAGAGTTAATGCATTTGCAGTTATATAGCACTCCTAAATCATTTGTGAGAATTTGAGATTGTTGCGACACTTCTGGTGCTGCTTTATCCCACAGTTGTTGTCCCCATACATAGCTTCGTTGAGCCGCGATCCCATTTCGTAGCATTCTTCTCGACTGTTGTGCTATCTGCAACCTTATCTTTTTAAGTATTATTCCCACAGCATCCCAAATCAAAACCACACCGCCCAACAAAGTTAAACAATAGTAGGTAAAATTTGTTATTAAACGCCAAAATGTATACGGTAGCTTTACTGTCTTCATTCTCATGCCCCAGCCAATAAGAAGTTATAGCAACAATCATGCACATCGGTAATGCTGCTCTTAGTTATTTCTTCACCTGTCATCAGAGCGATTACTGAAAATTTATTGCTATCTTACAAATCTTTTAAATTAGGCTCGCTTTCGTTACTATTTTTGTAACAGCGTCAGGAGAAGAAGACGCGCAGAGGGAAAGGCGCAAAGATTCTCCGCATCTTTGCGATAAATTCCCTGTGTCCCCCGAAGTTTGCAAGGGCAGTGGAAACCCTCCGTTCGCACAGCTTCGACATGGGAGAAGTTCGCTTGGAAGGAAACCCACAAGAGCAACTTCTCTCCGTGTACCCGTGTCCTCTTTCCCTGTTCTTCCGCTATTCCTTTCTACTGGGAGCCAAGACAAGCAAAATGTCAAATTGTTCTCGCTCTGCTGTTGTAGAAGTCGTCGCACTAATGCTGTAAACCGAACCGATAATCTGTTTCCAAGGCTGAAAGTTTTGGTCGTTAAACACTGTCGGTAAAAAACCGTAAAGCCATGATAAGAAAGATCCCGTGTTTACATAGAAATAACCGTGGTTAGGAGAGGGTAAGGAATTGGTAGCAGTTTGGAAATTATAAGTTGAAGGCAACAATATATAAGGCTGCGGCACTAAGTCTGCAATTGCCCCAAATCCAGTTGTCACAATGACAGTGTTGTCATCTACCCAACTATAGGCAAGCAAGCTTTGTGAAGAATCGCCTCCAATATCCCAACTGGTAACAGGTTGACCTTGAATATTGTGAGTATTAACCACCACTCCCCCCATCAAGAAGGATTGGATCAATTCATCTAGCTTTTTGAGAGTTGCATCTGCTGCGGTTCGGTTGCTAGTTTGTACAGCTACACCTATGCCCATATTAAAGTTGGAGCCGGCAACAAATTTAAACAATCCTCCCTTTGTGGGAAACAGAAAAAAGCCATATTCACCGTCCATCCAACCCAGAATATCTTTGTCCCAATCTAGCCCTGTGCTAGTACGGACAAAATTACGGAACATTTCTAGATACTCTTTGAGTTGCGGCTTGGTACTGAATCCTTTAGCTAGCTGTTGCCACTGTTGATTTAGATTGCGACCAGTCAGAGCGGAATAGGTAGCACCAGGCATCCGGTCTAGCATAGTGCCAGTTTTTTTTGTAACAATTTTACTTTGTTTAGATTTGAGTGCTTGGCGATAGGCACTGACTTGTAAGCGCAGCCCTTCTGGTTGTGTTGTCACAAAGCCATTGACACTGCCATATTCTTTTACTTCTTCCAGATCGATTGTGTCAGCACCAAAGACGGGAAAAGGCAGATTTGGATCTTTGGAGATGTCGCTGATTAAAGGAATCAACGTAGCTAAGTTTTCGTAAAATGTAAACAGCACCCCATCGGACTGGGACTGCTTAAGTGTCTCTTGAAACTGAGGATTTTGTGCTAAAGTGGTGCTTCCTTCTGAAGCATCAATTAGCTGCTCAATAGCTTGAGCAGTGATGCTAGTAACAACGTATCCTGGGAGAGTAGCGATCGCAATCCCACGTTTCTTTTTCGGCAAGCCGGGCTTCACCAAGTTAGGCTTAGAAGACAACTTGAGCCTGCGGACAGAAGAGGGTAACGTGTTTCTAGGTGGAGCTACTTCCGGAGCATTCAGTTCTAGTATTGTAATACCTTTGTACTCCCGCTCCTTAACTCGTGATGTGTCTGCCTTGAGTTTCTCCAAAAGCGGCTGTAAGCGCGTTTCATCCTTCACCGGAGCCAGTATGAGAAAGTTAGAATCTATGCTGACAGGAGCAGATCCAACCTTTGGCAGAAACGCAAATGCCACTTGTTCTCCCAACCAAGACTCTATATCTTTTGCATAGTCCAACTCAAAGAGGGATGGTAAAAACTGCGACACTGCTTTAGAAGCGGTTTGAAACAAATAAAAGCGATTTAAAGTAGCCCAAGTTTTTCCTTTCGTATTAATCAACCCTACTAAGGGTGTATTGGCTGGCAAAATATTTGTAACAGCAGGAGTTTGAGATGGAGATGGCTGGCTCATCTCAGGAACGGGAGCGACAGTCAACGCGGACAGGAGTGATAGGGTAGCAACTGGTAATATCATTATGATGTAGTGACTTTTGTGTCAGATAATAGCGTAGTATTTTCGCTAGCATAAACCCAGTAACTTCCAAAACTAGCAGAAATTAATATCAGTTGTCTAAATCACAGCTACAAATGACTCTTCTCTACTTTTCGACTGTCCACTTGTAGCAACCTGAATGCGAGCAAAGCATAGATGCGTATTCCTTTGGAGTACCAGCAGGCTTGCGGCTTCTCGTATTGCTTTGCAGAACCCACAAGGTAGAGTAGCAATCCCAGGCGCAAGTTAATTGCTACCCTGATAATAGTTACGATCCAAGGCATGTGAAGATGAATAAAACAGACATGAGCGATCGCTTGGATGACTACGAAGTTAATAATCTAGATTTTTACAGAAAAAATCATGGATTACAGCTTTATTACAATTGGTCTGGAGAAATTTGGTGGCAAGAAGAACCAGACAAGCCAAAGGAGAAATTATTCTCTATTATTGGTATGAATGCTACGAAAGTATTTATCAAAATCGATCCTGAGTACGGTGAAGTCGGGTATCGTATCAATAGAGAATTGGGTTTATTTTGCGACCCAGTTACGCAAGAAATTCTCACTTCGTGGAAATCACCAAAGGCAAGTAAAGCAATACCAGTAGTACATATTGCTAATCGAATTGTACAAGGCTCGGTCAAACCCAAGAAATATCTCATACCCAAAGGCAGTGAATATATCACCTCTGTGATGGAAATTCCTTTAGAATACCCGCATCCATTAGCAGAAGATAGTAAATATTTAGACTATTGCCCTGGCGAAAAGTTTAGGGGAGTCGAATACTTTACATCACATGTTTGCCGACCTAATGTTTCTAATGTCCCTCCTGCTCAGTGGGCGAGGGACTGTTCTTGGATGCCGTGGATGAAGTTAGGATATGGTCATCAAGCTAAATTAAGGTTTGAAACAACAATATCTAGAGTTAATTCTTTTGAAGAACTTAATCCTAAATTGGTTCAGTTAGTGAGGGAAAAAGTACCAATTTATGAATTTGCACCTATGGAAAGCGATGAGCCAAATATGACGAGTATTCAGTACTTTAAGAAACACTTTGAATCTTACTTAAAAGGTGAGATTTTTCCACTAGAGGAAACTTGTTGATTGGTTATCCCTCTTGTGTCACTCTCCGAAAACAAATATTCCAGGCAACTTTTAAAACTCTAATTAGGGTTGAGTTTGTGGCTTGATTTTATAATACGTTCAATATAACTATTGCTTGAGACTAAAACTTGTGTGGTAACGGTTACACCTCATCAAAAGCAGGTGGATAAACAACCTTCCCCATATACTTTTGCTGATAATTTTGCAGTGGTTTAACCATGAAAACATCCTCTGGTACTGGAAAAGGAGACTCAATTCTATAAACAATAGAAGACTGAAAGCCAAAGCGAGTGTAGAAATGGGGATGACCTAATACAATTACTATGGCTTCTCCTGTTACATCTGCTATTTTTAACCCTGCTTCTACTAGTGCGCTACCAATACCTTGTCTTTGAAACTGTGGACGAACTGCCAAAGGTGCTAAACCAATTACCTGTAGTTTTTCTTCATTCACGAGATCGATATAGCTAAATAAAATGTGACCGACTACGACATTGCCAATCTTTGCTACTAGCGAAAGTTCTGGAATATAACGGTCTGAACGGCGAATTTTATCTACAAGTTTAGCCTCGTTTTCCTGTCCAAAGGCTAATTTATTTACCTCAGCTATTGCTGGATAGTCTGGCAAACTTTCACAACGGATGTCGATCATTTCAAATTTTAATCAATGACCTGCTTTCTCATGGACTTAATTTGTCCGCGCTTAGTTTTACTGTCAAGACGTTTTTTTTGAGAACTGCGAGTTGGTTTAGTGGGTTTACGTATTTGGGGCAAGACAACTGCGCTTAGTATGAGTTGCTTGAGTCTATGCATTGCTTCTTCACGGTTTTTTTCTTGGCTGCGATGTTCTTGAGCTTTGATGACAACAACTCCCTCTTGGGTGATACGTCGGTCGTTTAGCTTTAGAAGTTGCTGTTTATAGAAAGTGGGTAATGATGAAGCTTCAATGTCAAAGCGTAAGTGGATGGCTGTAGCAACTTTGTTCACGTTTTGACCCCCTGCTCCTTGAGAACGAATCGCGCTAATTTCGAGTTCGCTATCGGGGATGATAATTTTATTAGAAATTTGCAGCATAACTTATATATAGCTTAGTGGGGGCGATCGCTGTTCGCCAATTGCCTCCTCTTTGAAAATATCCCTCTTGTGTCACTTCCCCAGATGAAAAGATGTAACCCCTATTACACAAGAGTTTTAGTCTAAAGCAATGACTATATCGACCATATTAGAAAATCAAGCCACAAACCCAATCCAGTCAGATTTTTAAAAGTTTCCTTCAATTTTTGTTTTCAAAGAGTGACACAATAAGGATAATTGGGCGCATCTTCATACAGTATTGATATCATGAGATAACTGAGGAGGCTGAGAGACATTTTCATGCATGATGATGAAACTTATTTCATTAAGACTGCCTTCCGCCTCCAAATTTCATCAACTGTACAAAGATTTAATCCACTGCCATTCCCGCGTCAAACCCTCTTTTAGGGAAACTTGCGGCTGATATCCGAGAATTTTCCGTGCCTTAGATACATCAGCAGCTGTGTGCCGTGCATCTCCCATAGCTTTTTCTATGTGGTTTCTTTTGATTGGTTTCCCAATAATTTCTGCCATCGTGTCTAAGACTTCTGCCAAAACCACTCTGCTACCGCCGCCAATATTGAAGATTTCGCCCACCGCTTCAGGTACAGCAGCAGCAGCTAAATTGGCAGCAACAGCATCGCTAACAAATGTAAAGTCCCGTGTCTGCTGTCCATCACCGTAAACAGGAATTGCCTCGTCTTGCAAAATAGATTTAAAAAACTTATGAAATGCCATATCTGGGCGCTGTCTCGGCCCATAAACTGTAAAGTATCGCAACGCCACAAAAGGCACGCCAAAGTTTTTGTGATATAGACCGCATAAACGTTCAGCTGCTAACTTAGTAATGCCGTAAGGAGATACAGGTTGGGGACAAATTCCCTCGTGGGTAGGCAAAGTTTCAGCGTCGCCGTATACACTAGATGTAGAGGCAAGTACCAATCTTTTCAGGTGTTTAGCATCTTTTGCTGCTTCCAGTAAAACTTGTGTAGCGCTGATATTACGTTCAGTATAAAAACGGAAACCTTGACCCCAACTTGCTCTTACCCCTGCTTGTGCCGCCTGATGATAAATAACATCAACATCTTCAAGAATTGTCTGCAAATCTAAAAACTGAATATCTCCTTCAATTAAACTAAAATTAGGCGACAACTGTAAATGTGCAATATTCTTGTGCTTCAACATCGGATCGTAGTAATCATTGAATTCATCAATGCCGATTACTTCTTCTCCTTGTTGCAGTAATGCTTCTACAAGATGAGAACCAATAAATCCTGCTGCTCCAGTAACGATAATTTTAGCCATAACCCCTAGTTTTTGGATATATTCTGAATTTCAATATTCACAGGTTAATACTTAAGATGATTAAACGTCATTACTTGCCAAGTATTTTTAAATCAAACCTTTGAACTTGAGAAAAAGTAATTATAAATACTTAGTTAATTTCATAATAACGAAAAAACTTAAGTAAAATTATTTAGGATTTTCTCTTCTGATTGCATTTAAAGTATACAAATTATAATTAACTAACAAATTCAGTATTACCTAATAGTAAGCAGATAACAGCAATAAAACTTAAACATAGAGCAATATGTGAAGTTACTTTTCAGTTATTCTCGCTTAGTCATCGCAGAGGGGGCTTGCATAAGCATGAGAATTAGTGAAAAATTGATCCGCGAGTAGTCTTAGGGCATTCTCGTATCGCAAGGGACGCACGAGGAAATCAGTGAAAGTTTTAGTTGTAGGTAACGGGGGGCGCGAACACGCTCTAGCATGGAAACTATTGCAATCGAAGCAAATTGAGCAAGTTGTTTGTGTACCTGGAAATGGGGGTACGGCAATTATGGAACGTTGCCAGAATTTGCCTCTAGCAGTAGATAACTTTGAGGGCATCAGCCAATATGCTCTAGAACATGGCATAACTCTTGTGATAATTGGGCCAGAAGTGCCTTTAGCCAAGGGAATTACAGACTACCTGCAAAGCAAAGGATTAATGGTATTTGGGCCTACTAGAGCAGGAGCGCAGATTGAAGCGAGTAAGGCTTGGGCAAAAGCTCTGATGCAAGAAGCAGGAATTCCTACAGCCAAGGCTGCGGTATTTACAGAGGCAGCAGCAGCGAAATCTTATGTAAAAGCACAGGGAGCGCCCATAGTTGTTAAAGCTGATGGCTTGGCAGCTGGTAAGGGTGTGACAGTTGCCCAAACACTGGAACAGGCAGAGATGGCAATTGATGCAATTTTCCAAGGGCAGTTTGGCAGTGCTGGGAATTTGGTTGTCATTGAAGAATGTTTGATTGGGCAAGAGGTTTCAGTTTTAGCATTAACAGATGGCTTAACAATTCGACCTCTGCTACCCGCTCAGGATCACAAACGCATTGGTGAAGGCGATACGGGAGAAAATACTGGTGGGATGGGAGCCTATGCGCCAGCACCTATTGCTACACCAGAGTTAATGGCACGCATTCAAACAGAAGTTTTAGAAAAAACGATCGCATCTTTAAGATCCAAGGGCATTGACTACCGAGGCGTGCTTTACGCTGGGTTAATGATCGCACCCAATGGCGACTTTAAAGTTCTAGAATTTAACTGTCGCTTTGGCGATCCCGAAACGCAGGTGATTTTACCACTGTTGACAACATCTTTAGAAGAGTTGATTTTAGCCTGCGTACAGCAGCGTTTAGGCGAATTGCCACCCATTGCTTGGCACGAGGGTGCTGCTGCCACCGTCGTTGCAGCTTCCGGCGGTTATCCAGGAGAATACGAAAAAGGTCAGGTAATGACTGGCATTCCAGAGGCGGAGGCAGCAGGCGTAGTTGTATTTCATGCAGGTACTAAGTTAAACCAGCAACAACTAGTAACAGATGGAGGTAGAGTGTTAAATGTTACTGGGATTGGAGAAAATTTTGAGCAAGCGATCGCCCAGGCTTATGCTGGAATCAAGTCAATTCACTTTCCAGGGATGTATTATCGCAGAGATATCGGACATCGAGTGTTGAGTCAGTAGTCAGTGGTCAGTAGTCTGGTCAGTGGTCAGGAATTATCATTCTCTCCTCTGCCCCTCTGCCTCCCCTGCTCTGTTACGGATAGCCTGCTCAAATTCAACAACAGCGTCGTACTGGTCAGGTATGGCGATATAACGCAATAGCAAAGCAGGGTCTAAATCTGAGAAAAACCCACTTCTATTTGCTTGTTCATACTCGCCACCTTCAGTAAGACGAAATATTTTGATAGAGTTAGATTTCCAAAACCACACTTCAGGCACTTTTTTGGGCTTATATAAATCTTTTCTGTTAATAGTGCCACTAATGACTATAATTTCAATAACAATGTCAGGTGTTTCTTTATAGCTGCCAATACAGTAAGATTCATCAGGTGTCCCAGAAGCATACCCAGGTTCTTCTAAAGTAAAACCGCCACGACCGTAGAAGCGGATGCCCAACACTCTCATATAAGCTTCTAGTAAATAGCCGAGAGTTCTTTTCACATACTCATGCTTATCTCCAATGGGTGACATAATTTCTAATATTCCTGACAAATAAGACAGTCGGACATTTCGGTTATGCTTAAGTTGCGCCTCGATCGCTTTGAATTGCTCCCAAGAAACATCCTTTAGAGTTACCAGTTTTTCTTCCGTGGGCTGGCGGACAAGTGGAATGCTCATAACAACACTTCCTTAAAAAACCAAAATGAAAATTACATTTTCTTGTAGCTAAGTAAGTAGGCGCAATTAACTGAGTGCGCCAGTTTTAAATTTACTGGCTGGTCTAGTCTCCAGCATAAAATAAAATTTGGGAGCGATCGCCTACCATATTGAGTTTCTCGAAAATTAAATAGTGATATTACCAAAAGCAACAAAGGTATCCTACAGATAAATTAGCAGTAAGCTGTTTTAGTGCGTCTTTCACAATCCACTATGGCAACGATTAACGATAACTACCTGAAGCTGAAAGCTGGTTACCTGTTTCCCGAAATTGCGCGACGAGTTAACGCCTTCGCCGAAGCCAACCCCGATGCTAAAATTATCCGCTTGGGCATTGGCGATGTCACAGAACCTCTGCCGGAAGCTTGCCGCACAGCAATGATTAAAGCAGTGGAAGAAATGGGCGATCGCAATACTTTTAAAGGCTACGGCCCAGAACAAGGCTATGCTTGGTTAAGGGAGAAAATTGCTGCTCAAGATTTTCAAGCTAGAGGAGCAGATATAGATGCTTCCGAAATCTTTATTTCTGATGGTTCCAAATGCGACACAGGCAACATTCTGGAAATCTTTGGACATAACAACATTATCGCCGTTACAGACCCCGTTTATCCCGTATATGTAGATACAAATGTCATGGCGGGTAATACTGGGGCTGCCAACGAGAAAGGCGAGTTTGAAGGCTTAGTATATCTGCCAATTACCGCTGAGAACAACTTCACCGCCGAAATTCCCTCTCAAAAAGTCGATTTAATTTATCTTTGCTTCCCTAACAACCCCACCGGTGCAACCGCCACCAAAGAATACTTAAAAGCATGGGTAGATTATGCCAAAGCTAATAACTCGATTATTTTCTTTGATGCTGCCTACGAAGCTTACATTACCGATCCTGATATTCCTCACTCTATCTACGAAATTGCAGGTGCAAGGGAAGTTGCGATCGAGTTCCGTTCTTTCTCCAAGAATGCAGGCTTTACAGGAACCCGTTGTGCCTTAACCGTCGTACCGAAGACGCTGACTGCAAAAGCCGCAGATGGTTCAGATGTGGAAATATGGAAGCTGTGGAATCGCCGCCAGTCCACTAAGTTCAATGGCGTATCCTACATCGTACAACGGGGAGCCGAAGCTGTTTACTCCCAAGACGGACAAGCCCAAATTAAGGCATTGGTTGGTTTCTATCTAGAAAATGCCAAAATTATTCGCGAACAACTGACAGCAGCGGGATTGGATGTATATGGTGGCGTAAATGCACCTTATGTCTGGGTGAAAACCCCCGATGATTTATCCAGTTGGGAATTCTTTGATAAACTGCTGCACACCGTCAATGTTGTGGGAACACCTGGTTCTGGATTTGGTGCTGCGGGTGAAGGCTACTTCCGCATTTCAGCATTTAATAGTCGAGAAAATGTAGAAGAGGCAACCAAGCGAATTACCGAAAAATTTACAGCATTTATGAAATGAAGGAGTAGGAAGTAGGGAGTAGGGATTTCCCTACTCACTAATTACGAATTACGAATTATTATTAATCTTTTGGTAAATTTTCAAACACTTGCTTAACTAACTCCTTAGTCTTGTCTTCCAAACGTAGCCAATCTACTTCACCGAGTTCATCAATTAAACTGGTATCAATACTAACTGCCTCATTATCTGGACTGTAGTCCAAAAAGCACACTTGATAACACAATTCCCACAAATCGATACTGACTTGTTGCCCTTGACGTTGCAAATTCAGATGATATCCTGGATGGGGCATTGGCAGACGGCTGAGGGTTTTTCTGATTTCATCTGCTTGTTCTGATGTGGCGTTTTCCATTTCTTGCAACAACTGAGTTACCAACGCTTTCGTTTGATCTGTGGTGCTAGCTGGCCAAATCAATACATCTTCGTAAGTTCCTGTCCAAGTAGATGTGTCGAGATGCTTGCGAAGATTATCGACAACACGAATGAAAGCAGGTTGCATGAGAAGTTCAGCACGTTGCCATGTTACTGGATTTGTTATTCTGGGTGGCATTGGTCGTTAACAGGGGCACTATAAAGAAAAATTTACAGTCTGCGTTTATTAAAAAGCTGGATTTAGTCTAAATCTTTTCTCAAGATAACGGATTTCATTGCAGAAAATTTGGAGATATTTATTACCAGCTGAAAAATTTAGGTAATAACTCTGGGGAATGAATATGATAGGCAAGCTATTAGACCATCGTTACCAAATAATTAAAGTCCTTGCCGCGGGAGGATTTGGTCAAACTTACATTGCCCAAGATACTAGGCGGCCGGGTAACCCCATTTGCGTTGTCAAGCACCTACAACCTGCAACTGACCCCAGAGTTTTTGAGACTGCTAAGCGTCTATTTAATAGCGAAGCTGAAACCTTAGAACAATTGGGTAATCACGATCAGATACCTAGGTTGCTAGCTTATTTTGACGAGAACCAAGAATTTTATTTAGTACAAGAATTTATTGAAGGACATACCCTCACAGAGGAACTCATACCTGGTAAACGTTGGAGTGAAGACCAAGTAATTCAACTATTACAGGAAGTTCTCACCATCTTGGAATTTGTTCACGCTCAAGGGGTGATTCACCGCGATATTAAACCAGATAATATTATTCGGCGCGCCTCCGACCAGAAGTTAGTTTTAGTAGACTTTGGAGCGGTAAAGCAATTGCGTACGCCAATGGTGACAGTTGGCGGACAACCCTCTGCTACAGTGGCTATTGGTACTCCCGGTTATATGCCTACGGAACAAGGGCAAGGTAAACCCCGCCCTAATAGTGATATCTATTCTCTTGGCATCATCGCTATTCAAGCACTCACAGGAGTACAGCCAACACAATTGCAAGAAGACCCCGATACAGGCGAAATCCTCTGGCAGCATTTAGTACCTGTTAACTATCGACTGGCAGCAGTGTTGACCAAGATGGTGCGTTATCATTTCAAAGACCGCTACCAAACGGCAACAGAAGCACTGCAAGCATGTCAAAACGCTATTAATCCTGTGTTGACAGCTGCTACATCACAAGAATCGCCTAAAAACCGCAGTTACGAATTAAATAATTCTCCATCTCAAGTATCTCGGCAGCAAACCGTCGCAGTTGCACCCGCAAATCCTGCTACTGTTAAACCATCCCGTCGGAAAAACTCTCACAAACCCGACCCATGGCCGCTGTTAATTGGCATATTATTGGCGGGTGGTGCTGCGGCTTTAGCAGCTAATGTATATCCAAATGTCAAAAATTTCGCTGCTAATTTCACAGGCAGTAATAGTACTACAACAAACAAATGTTTGGCTGTAGTTACAGGTAATTCTAATGTGCGTTCTGAACCTAGTTCTATTAATTCTGATAATGTTTTGCAAACAGTTGCCGATAACACCAAATTTGAGGTTACTGGCAAGCGAACAAAACGAGGTTGGATAGAAATTAAACTAAACTCTAATCGTTTGGCTTGGGCACACTCGGATGTGATAGTTAATAATGACGAATGGATTTCTTGTCTGCGGGATAAAGGCGTTGCAATTAAGACAGTAGATGATAGTTCTCTAATTACTGCTTTACCAGTTCCCAAACCAAGACAAAAATCTAGAGATGGAGTAATTCCGTCGTCACAAATATCAAAATTACCACCTTCTAACACTGAAAAATCGGTTCAATCGCAGCCTAGTGTTGACACTGGCAAGATTGTAGAACAAGCAAAACAGAAGTATGATTCAGGAGATTTAGTTGGAGCGATCGCACTACTAAAGTCTATTCCAGCAAGTGCTTCTTCTGGGATTAAAGAAACAGCCGCAATAATTAACCAGTGGCAGCAAGATTGGGCTAAGGCAGATGCACTATTTAATGACATCAATAAGGCGTTAGAGAGTGGTCAATGGGATAAAGTTTTGGATTATAAAAACCATCCAGAACAGTTACCCAACACTCAGTACTGGCGAAAGAAAATAGAACCTTTGTTTAAACAAGCAGCCGAAAACTTGGCAAAACAGGTACTTTCTAATACTGAGAAACCAGATAATCAAAATAATTCCCAGCAGCAAGTAACCAATACAGATACACCAGATAATCAGAATGATTCTAAACAGGAACTTCCCAATACAGATACACTAGATGCTACAGAAAGTCCCAGTTCTGTAGCAACTCCTCAAAGCAGTTTTTAATCAAGGTTGGTTAACTACTTTTTAGAGGTAAAGGTAAAAATACAAGAGGGGAACGGGACGAAATCAACATCTCGATGATTTGGGCGATCGCATAAATTCCCGTCTTGTCCAATCGAGTTTGGCAAAAGTAGGAAACATCAATTAAGTTTATCTGTCCAACAGAGAGATTGTGTAGACTCTACCTCTCTCTAATTTGCAATCCTACTTGCACTGGATTAAAATCCTGAGGAAAATGGGTAGTGCGATCGCAATCTGCTTTTTCCAGTTTCGCTCCCTTAAGATCGGCTTGACAGAGATCCGCTGAAAATAACAAAGTTCCCCGGAGATCGGCATCTTGCAAATTAGCTTGACTGAGATTTGCAAAGCTGAGGTCACAGCCTCTAAGATTAGCACCACTGAGATTAGCTTCACTTAAGTCAGCATAGCTGAAGTCAGACCCTTTGAGATCGAGACCTCGTAAGTCAGCATCAACCAAGTTTGCTCTACTAAAATCCCGTTTTCCCTCTGCATACTTTTCTATGAGAGTCACGGCAGTATTAACGATATTTTGAGAATTTGTTTCAGACATAGAACCGCCTTAGAGCTTGTCTCGCGATCGCTGTAGTCGAAACTCATTAACGATGGTCTCTACCACACCAATTAATCATAAGCCTGCTGATGCACAAATCGGCAGCTATTGGAAATTTTGAGAAATTTTCTACTTCCTCACTAGTTTCTGAAATTTTTCTTTTAGTTTCAAATTGGTATAACAATCTCTATCTGGGGAGTAATAGACCCAAAAGACTATTCTGCTGCCAAAATTGGTATATGGCGATCTATTAACTTTGCTCTGCCTCATAAAGGTTCAGTTATTGTTTAAGAGCGCAGTACCGTATATAAAGAGAATTTTGACCAGCAGTTGACCACATTTTGAGCTTTGTGACAGAAGCATGACCAATGAGGAGGAACGAATGAAGAATGAGTCAACCTCAGCAAGCAACGCTGACGTAAATTTCCTTCTTGGCGGGGGTGAAATGGGTGCGCGGATGCGAGAAAAAGACTGGTCGAAAACATCGCTGGGTGCAACACACCAATGGCCGCAGAGCCTAAAAACGGCTGTGCGGATTATGCTGACTTCCCGTCAACCCATGTTTGTCTGGTGGGGCGAGGAACTGATTAACCTTTACAATGATGCTTACAAGACTATAGTAGGTGGTAAACATCCAGAAGCACTTGGACAGCCAGCTTCCTATGTATGGCGGGAAATATGGGATCAAGTAGGCCCTAGGGCGGAATCAGCAATGCTCAAGAATGAGGGCACATACGATGAAGCACTGCTGCTAATCATGGAACGCAACGGCTACCCAGAGGAAACCTATTACACGTTTTCATATAGCCCAGTTCCTAATGACCAAGGCGACACAGGTGGTATCATCTGCGCTAACACAGACGACACCCAGCGGATCGTCAATGAGCGTCAGTTGATGTTGTTGCGGGAACTGGCAGCTAAGACGGTAGATGCACGGTCATTTGATGAAGCCTGTACGCTTAGTGCTAGCTGTCTGGAAACCAACCCTTACGATTTACCCTTCGCAATGATTTATTTGGTCGATCCGGATAAGCAGCATGTTTTTTTGGCGGGAACTTGCGGCATTGAACGGAACCACAAAGCAGTACCAGGAACAGTCGCTCTCGATTCTGATACAGTTTGGCCCTTTGCGGAAGTCATCAAAACGCATCAGGCAAAAATAGTTTTCAATTTAGAAATATATTTTAGCGGTTTACCGTCGGCTGTTTGGCAGCGATCGCCACATCAAGCGGTGGCTGTGCCAATTGCATCATCAGGACAGACGGGAAAGGCTGGTATACTAGTTGTTGGTTTGAATCCGTTCCGGCTTTACGACGACAATTATAGAGGTTTTATTGATTTGGTTGCGGCTCAAATTGCAGCCAGCATCGCCAACGCTCAAGCTTACGAGGAAGAACGCAAACGCGCTGAAGCCTTAGCAGAAATCGATCGCGCTAAAACCGTCTTCTTTAGCAATGTTAGCCACGAATTCCGTACCCCACTAACCCTCATGTTGGGGCCACTAGAGGAAACCTTAATCAATTGTGCCACCCTGCTGCCACCCAACGAACGCGAGCAGTTAGAAATGGTACAACGCAATGGACATCGCCTGCTGAAACTGGTTAACACCCTGCTAGACTTCTCGCGCATTGAAGCCGGACGCGTGCAAGCTTCATACGAACCCACCGACCTTGCCATTTTCACCGCAGAACTAGCCAGTGTATTTCGTTCAACTATAGAACGGGCAGGAATGCAGTTATTGGTCAATTGTCCTCCTTTACCCGCACCCGTGTATGTAGATCGAGAAATGTGGGAAAAGATCGTCCTTAACCTACTCTCGAATGCATTCAAGTTCACCTTTACAGGAAAAATCGCAGTCAGTTTGCAGTGGGTAGAAGATGAAGAGGACGAGGGGACAGGGGGACACGGGGATACGGAGACAACCAGACAACGAGACAAGTTGCGTGCAAAGAGAAGTCGTCAGGAGGGTTTCCCTCCAAGCGAACTTTGGAGGGTTGCCTCCGTTGAGCAAACTTCGGGAAACACAGAGAATACAAATAAGAAACTCTCCGCGTCCTCGCGTCCCCGCCTCCCCGCTTCTGCATTCGTCGAACTGTCGATACAAGACACAGGAATCGGTATTCCAGCAGCAGAAATACCTCACCTGTTTGAACGATTTCACCGCGTCAAAGGAGCGCAAGGACGTACTTTTGAAGGGTCGGGCATTGGATTATCACTGGTGCAAGAATTGGTGCAAATGCACGGCGGCACAGTTCGAGTAACCAGTATTGTGGGAGAAGGCAGTTGCTTTACCATATTGATTCCTACGGGATCTGCTCATTTGCCGCCAAACCGGATTAGTGCTACTCGCACTTTAACTTCAACCGCATTAGGCGCGACCCCATATTTAGAAGAAGTTCAGCGTTGGCTACCAGAAGAGGCAGGGGAGCAGGAAGAGAAGTTGCCAGGAGGAGCCACTGCGTTGGACGGGTTACCCGGCTTGAAGCAAGTGGCGTGGTTTCCCTCCGAGCAAACTTCGGGGAGCAAGAAGAGAAGTTGCCAGGAGGGTTTCCCTCCAAGCAAACTTCGGGGAGCGGAGGGTCAACAGAGCCTAATTTCCCCTCTGCCCCTCTGCCCCTCTACCCCTTCGCTCAGAACCGCCCGTATTCTCCTGGCTGACGATAACGCAGATATGCGCGATTATGTCAAGCGGTTGTTAAGTCAGCAGTATGAGGTGGAAGCTCTGCCGGATGGTTTATCTGCTTTATATTCTGCTCGTCAGCATCTCCCAGACTTGATACTGACTGATGTTATGATGCCGAGATTAGATGGCTTTGGACTACTGCAACAATTACGGGCCGATCCGCAAACCAGAAAAGTTCCAATTATCTTGCTATCTGCACGGGCGGGGGAAGAAGCACGGGTGGAAGGTTTAGAAGCAGGAGCGGATGATTACCTGATCAAACCGTTCTCTGCCCGTGAATTGTTGGCGCGGGTAGAGGCAGCCCTAAAAATGGCTCGTCTTCGGCAGGAGACAATGCTCAGGGAGCAAGGGTTAAGAAAGGAAGCTGAAGTTGCAAAAGCACACCTAGAGACTGTGCTAGCAGGTATCCAAGACCAGTTCTTTGTGTTGGATCGAGAGTGGTGCTACACCTTTGTCAACGATCGCGTAGCGGAAGTTGTGGGTAAGCAAAAAGAAGAGTTACTAGGTAAGAGTATTTGGGAACTATTTCCAGAGCTGGTCGAAACTGAGTTTTTTACCCAGGTTCATCGAGCGATCGCCCAACAAACGGTGGTTCGATTCGAGTACTTTTATCCCACCTGGCATTGTTGGTTTGAGAATCGCGTCTACCCCTTTGCTGACGGGGTGAGCATATTTGTTACAGACATTACTTACCGCAAGCGAGTAGAAGCAGCCCTGCGTCAAAGCGAAGAACGATTCCGCAACATGGCTGACAATGCCCCTTTCATGGTCTGGGTGACTGACCCCACTGGCTATTGCACCTACCTCAGCAAAAGCTGGTACGAATTTTCCGGGCAGACTGAACAGACTGGTCTGGGATTGGGATGGATAGATGCAGTACATCCAGAGGATCGGAAATATACCAAGCAAAATTTTCTCGAAGCCAACGAACGCTGCCAAGGCTTTCAGTTGGAGTACCGCTTGCGGCGAAAAGACGGCGAGTATCGCTTTTGCATCGATGCTGCTAGCCCTTGGTTTGGAGTGAACGGTGAATACAAAGGTTACATCGGCTCAGTTATTGACATTACAGAACGCAAGCAAGCAGAAGCCGAACGCGATCGCCTCTTGGAACTCGAGCAAGTTGCCAGAACCAACGCCGAAAAAGCCAACCGTATTAAAGATGAATTTCTGGCGGTGCTGTCTCATGAATTGCGATCGCCTCTCAATCCCATTCTCGGTTGGGCAAAACTCTTACAGACCCGTGAGTTTGATTCAGACATACTGAAGAAAGCTATTGCCATAATTGAGCGTAATGCTAAATTACAAGCTCAACTCATTGAAGATTTGCTGGATGTCTCTCGGATATTGCAAGGCAAGCTCAACCTCAACATGCTTCCCGTCAACCTTGTGACCGTGATTGAGGCGGCAATGGATACAACGCGTTTGGCAGCAGAAGCTAAAAAGATTCAGATTCAAACCATGCTGGATGCTGCTGTTGGGCAAGTTTTGGGTGATTCTGGTCGTTTACAACAAGTAATTTGGAATCTCTTATCTAATGCCGTTAAATTCACTCCTGAAGGAGGAAAAATTACTATTCAACTGGAGCATGTTGACGCTCATGCTCAAATTATTGTCAGCGACACAGGCAAAGGGATTAGTCCTGACTTCATGCCTCATGTCTTTGAATATTTTCGTCAGGCTGATAGCACCACAACTCGAACCTTTGGCGGGTTGGGCTTAGGATTAGCAATTGTCCGTCATTTAATTGAGCTACATGGCGGTACAGTTTGGGCAGAAAGTCTAGGAGAAGAGCAAGGAGCTATTTTTACAGTCAGGTTACCGCTGATTCAGAAAGAATTAACCCCAACAAAAGACCCGAATCTTACTACCTTAAATGCTCCGACCAATTCCATCTTGACAGGCATCCAAATCTTAGTCGTAGACGATGATACAGATACCCGTGAATTCTACACATTCATGCTAGAACTGGCTGGAGCCAAAGTGATTGCTGTGGCATCAGCAGTGGAAGCACTACAAGCCTTGGCAGAGTCAGAACCAGATATTTTGCTGAGTGATATTGGGATGCCAGAGACAGATGGCTATATGTTGATGCGCCAAGTGAAAGCATTGCAGGCACATGGCAAACAAATTCCCGCGATCGCTTTAACTGCTTATGCTGGAGACTTCAACCAGCAACAAGCCCTGAAAGCAGGGTTTCAAAAACATTTGGCCAAACCCATTGAACCAGAAGAGTTAGTCAATGTAATTGCAACTTTAATTGGTCAAACTGTTGACCGATCGCTGTATTTATGATACCTGAATGCGCTTTAGCCCAATACCAATTTTGCAAAATTATTCCTACTCTAAATGTAATATAGCGGATTTAAAGTTGGTGAAGCAGCGCAATCTTGGGGGTTTCCACGCCAGTTGCTACCCTGCGGGAAGCCGCGCAGGGCGCGTCTACAAGTCTGCAAAGCCGCCCAACGCACTGGCTCGCCACGATCGACTGCTGTTAGCACAGCGAAGCGCGAGTTTTCGAGCGTCACCCGCAGGGTGAAGTACACCAGTTAAGTCTCGAAGTCAGGGATAAAGCCTGTTTTACTTCTGAATTCTGACTCCTGAATTCTGCTACGTGTCATTGCGAGGAGGAACGACGAAGCAATCGCAATGACTGGGATTGCTTCGTTCCTCTCTACGAGACGCTACGCGAACGCAATGACAGTCCATATTATATTTATTTATACCTATCTATTTATCAATTAAAATCTTGTCTCATAGTTAAGTATGAGTTGGCTTTCATTATCCAAATTAGTTGAGCCTCGCACCAGAATTTCATCATTAAGTCGATAGAGTAGATTGTAACGGAAAGACTCATTGCTAGAAAAAGCCCGCGATAAAGAAACAGACAAATTCCTATTAACATTAAACACACCTTCTGCTGACAAATCAAGAACCGAAGCTCGTGATGCTTGATTAGAGGCAGGGGTGGGAAATATCCGAAATTCGCTAAAACCAACAGCCTGTCCGATCGCAGTAATGGTTCCTTGCAGACTACCTAAAATAGTAGAACTGGCAAAATTAGTCAGCCCTTGTCCTGCATCTCCTCTTTGAGCAAAATTATTCAAAATGGAGCCACCCAGCAATGCGACGATTTCTCCTCGACTACGGCTAGGTTCGCTCGTCAATTCCAAATTATCGCTCAATTCACTAGCTGGCCCTGTCGCTCTTGCTCGAACGCGAACGGTACGTAAAGTACCAAAGTCATTAGCAGAAACAGAAGCATCGCTGATTTCAGCAGACAAAGGAGATTCCAAAATTCGATTGCTCGTTGCCGATGCTTCAGGTACAATTGCCAGCAACCGCACATCCAAAGTTGGGTCAAGTCCTTGACTAGGAGTAAACCGTGCGGTTTGTTCGTAGCCGCGTTCTAAAGTAAATTCAGTTGTAAACAAGCTGATTCGTCCTCCTGTCAGACTAATCACTCCTTCAGGCAGCGGTTTGGCTAAAGTCCCATTGATAGTTAATTCACCTTTTGCGTTAAAACTTAATATCGGCTGACTAAAGGCTGCTGCTCCAGGCACAAAACCCAGTAGGGACTGAGTAGTAACCTTAACATCATCGCCCAAAATTAGCCGTAAATCTGCAAACTCTACAGGTAATTTGGGTGAAGTTGGCGCTGCATTTGTGGTACTAGTGCTAGTCGCTGCTGTATTAGTATTATTACTTCCCACTGCTGCTGTATTTGCCGCACTACTATTTCCCTCTGCTGTATTTGCAGCGTTATTAGCCTCTGCTAGAGTTACGGTGCGAGTATTACTTTCTGTTGAAGCTGCTGGTTGTGAGGTAGTAGTAGCAGATTTTCCAATCAGAACTTGACCATCACTTAGCTTAATTTCTCCACCAATTCGAGGTTTGAGTGCTGTTCCCCGAATTACAGCATCACCGCTGACACCACCTTGATATAATTCTGGAATTTGAAAATCCAGTTGTTTTTCAATTGATACTGTCAGAGGATTGGCTGCACCTTCCCCAGGAGTAAAAATCGGCAGGATTCCTGATGCAGTTATTTGCCCATTATTATAAACACCTTGAATACCTTCGACATTCAGCGTATTACCGTTAAATTGCACTTCTCCTGTGACATTCGTAAGTGGGTTAGATAACGCTTGAGCGCGAAAAGTAGCATTGTTGAGTGTGGCATTGCCATTAATAATTGGCTGATTTAAAGTACCCCGAACGTTAACATCTACTTGCCCTTGACCGTCTACCCAACTAACTTGATTGTTGGTAAACACATTTAATAGTGATAAACCTTCATTTTGCACGCTGGCGTTAACGCTGATTTGATTGCTATCTGGTTGCGCTGTCACAAATGGCAACGGAACGGGTACGCTACCTGTAATTGCAACTGGCTGTGTTCCTGTCAGCAGTAAATTGCTATCAAAATTCAGGCGCGCATCGTTGTAGCCAAATTTCACCTGTCCTGTTTGTACGGGTTGCTTGTTTAAAGTCGCATTTGCTAGCGTCACCTGTCCAGCAACTTTTGGATCTTTTAAATTACCTGCTAGGTTAGCAACAGCATTTACTTGACCGGTTATATCTACAGGGTATTTTTCTATAAAAGGCTGTAAAAGTGATAAAGGTAGACTAGCTACCTGCAACTGTCCGGATAGTTGTTCGGTTCCTAATTGTCCGGAAAAAGCTACTTGTCCTCCATCGATTCCAACACTTAATGGCGAAAGTGTCACAACACCATCTGCAAAATTGCCTCTAGCAATGACTTCGTTGATAGAGTATTCACCCCATTGCCAGTTAGCACCTTCAAAATTAAAGCCAGCATTCAATCCAGACTTTAACGAGCCAGATGCTGTAATTGAGCCAGTTAAAGCACCTGTTAATTCTGCAAGGGTGGGTAAAGTTGCTGCTTGTTTTGTCTCTTGTTGCTGTTGTTGTGTTACCGATGTTTGAATTTTTGAGAAATATTCTAACTGTGTTTGCAAATCTGCATTGGGTAATCTCACAGGCATAGTGTCGAGTGCTTCAGCTCCCGCTAACGTTGGAGCCTCCAATCCTCCACCGAAGTCTTGAAAGTCGAAGATATTGAACGCTTGTAAAAGTCTCTCAATTCTGGTTTGATTAAAATCTGCTTGGACTTGAAATTTCGGGTCATTGCCTGTTTGCAAATTTCCACTGAGGGCGATGATGCTTTCTCCTAACCGTAGTTGACCGTTAGTCAAGTTAGCAGCCCCATCGGCATAATTGAAATTACCTCTAAATTCATCTGCTGAGACTCTGGCAATCCGAGGCTGGGCGATCGCAACGTTTCCGTCAACTGCATAGTTGTTAAGATTAACAACTAAGTTGCCAGATAATTGTCCTCCTAAAGGTTTCAAGCGATTGTCTGGTAAAAAGCCGCCAACAAGAGCTATAGGAAACTGTTGAGCGTTGACGATTAAGTTATCTCCTTGAGTTCTCCCGGTGCTAACTGCCTGACCGCGTTTGACTAAAAATGAAGTTGGGCGATAATTTGCACCCAAGTTAAGCGCTATTCTGTCTTGTTTGCCAGCAAGTTGCAGACTTGCCCCCTGTCCTCCTTGAAAATTGACATTGCCAGTTAAAACTGGGTCAAATGCCAAATTACTGACATTGAAATTCCGCAGTTGGATATTGCCATTGGCTTGGGGAATTTCTGGAGTACCTGTAACTTTGCCATTAAAATCAAGAAACCCTGATAATGCTATGTCTCCAGGAACTTTAACACCAGTATTGTTGAGGTTAAAATTCTGCGCTAGCACATTCAAATTAAATCCGGCGATTTTGGGCGTACCCGTTTCTGGTAATTGTACTGCGATCGCACCATTAGCACTAACTCCGGGCGTTGTCGCCCGTTGCACGATAATCTGCTTGCCGTTCCATTGAAATTGGGCTGTCAGCGGTTGCGCTAGCTGTGCTATTCCTTGGGGGGCGCGGATTTGTCCGGCGGCTCGAATATCTGCAAGCTGGAAAGATGCTGTTGTACCTGCCAACTGGACGTTACTGTTCAGCCGTCCTGTTAGTTGTGGTGAGAAACGGTTGAGTTGGATTCGGGAAGCGTTGACAACTCCTTGCCAGCGACCAGCATTCAGGTTAAAGTCTCTGAGATTAACCGTACCTCCCGCCACGCTCAAGTTTGCTTGTGCTGTAGCTTGAATGGTTGAGGGTTGGAAAGAAGTAGTGCTGCCTGACAAGTTCGCTGAGGCACTATTTAAGACTCCCTGGAACTGAGGTGGAATCTGCTTAAAACGGCTTAATTGTACTTGTCCGGTATTGACAAAAGCTTGCCAGCGTTGTTGTGCAATCTGTCCTCTGGCTCTGATTGTACTGCCTGCCACATTTACAACAGCACTTGGAACTAGAATACTATTGCCTTGTTGAGCGATCGCAACTTGTCCTGTAGTCGGATAAGTGGCAGCGGGTGCTTGTACTTGCGTTACTGCCCGCAGGTTCCCTAGAGTGCCGGAAATCTTGGCATTTGCCGAGACAGTACCAACTTTGATTGTGGATGAGGTGTTGTTAGTTTTAGCTATCGCATCCCCTGGTAAATTTTGTGCTTTCACATTAAACACCACGCTGCCCTGAGGAGCCAGTTG
The DNA here is from genome assembly GCF_034531165.2 of Dendronalium sp. ChiSLP03b. Classification (NCBI taxonomy): domain Bacteria; kingdom Bacillati; phylum Cyanobacteriota; class Cyanophyceae; order Nostocales; family Nostocaceae; genus Dendronalium; species Dendronalium sp. ChiSLP03b. The sequence goes on from NZ_JAVRBR020000016.1 coordinate 271,641, forward strand.
CATTTGACCGCTTCCTACAATTTGCCCTCCGGCTGGTGGCTTCACCTGAACGCTAGAAATGTCAAGTGTCAAGGGCTGTTTGCCAAGTGAGCCAGAAATTTCTGCTGTCGCTGAGACATTGCCAACGTTGATAGGTGGAGTAACGCCATAGCTGCGTGCCAGTACATCCCCTGACACTCCTTCAGCATCAATGTTAAAGTTTACTCGACCGCCTAGTTGGGCTTGACCGCTTCCAGTGATTTCACCACCTGCGGCTGGGACTAATTTCAGATTGTCAACGGCAATTTCAGATGCAGCTTTAGATACACTCAAACGGAAATCGGTATTGACAGCTTGGAATAGAATGCGATCGACTTGAATAGGTTTTGTGTTGCTTGCCGTACCGCTGAGAACTGGTTGCTGAAGCGGCCCTTGTACCTTGACATCTGCTCGTACTTCTCCAGCTGCTAAGACTGGCGATTTTACATTCAGCGTGTCTAAGAGATTTTTAGCAGTAACTGATTTTATCTGAGCTGAGAGGTTAAAACCTTTTTTAGTATCGATCGCTCCATTTGCCAGTAGCGGAACTTTGCCAAAGTTCGTACTCAGATTATCTAAAGCAATTTTCTGACCTTGGAATTCTAATTTCCCATTAGAATTAGCAAATTTTTGGGGAAGATTGGGAATTTGGGCGGTGACTTGATTAGCGGTAGCCGTTCCTGTAATCGCTATTTCCGCAGGCTGAGTAGCTTGAATCTGAACTCCTAAGTCAGCATCTACTTGCCCAGCTTGCAAGGCAATTGGTAACTCAATTAAACGAGTCACATCAGATGCTTGTAAACTTTGTGCTGAAAGTTTGAGGTTGGTTTGTTGTGTTGTTAGTTGTGTTTCACCAGCAATTTTAACTCCACCTCCTCTAGCGAGTTGCCCATTTATGTCATAATTAACCCCTTTGTTATTAGGTAAAAATCGGGCAACACCACCGAATCCATTGATGACTACAGAACCCTTCGGTTTAGTTGGGGCGGGGGCTGGTAATAACTCCACTTTTCCATCAACAATCTTTAGTGTCTGCAACTGTGTTTGAATAGCACCTTGTCCCTCTTTGGATTTAACTTCAGTCCTGACCCAGCGACCAGCGCGATCCTGTTGCAAGTAAACATTAGGCTGAACTAATGTGACATCTAATGGCAGCGATCGGGTTAAGATGACTGATAATAGCGAAAACTGCACGTCCACTGCTTTTGCTGTCACTCGATCTGGATCTGTAGCAGTTGCTGGTATCGATAAAGAGCTAAATCTCAGACTAGAAAGCGAAAAACTTGTAACTCTCCCCACTTTTATTGGTCGTCCAAGCAATTGCTCCAGATTTTGCTCTACTAGCGGTGCTAAATCGTTGTATACATAATTTCTCGCCCACCAAACACCTGCTGCAATTCCTGTAAGCAAAAGCACAATTAGAACAACACTAGTACGTCTTAAAAGGAGAAGCCACAAACGAGGATTAGATGGTTCTCTATCGTTTCCTGAGTTGGGAGAGCGCGTCATTTTATTTACCAGTACCGTTATCTGGAGTCAGCAAACAGACAGTTTGGTTGCATTTACATCAGCAGACTATAAGTTATGACCTCACAAGATTATTTGTGACCGATATTAGTTTTTCTCGTATTGAAATTTGAAACTCTTGTTTGAAACATTGTGCTTTTTGATGCTGTTTAAAGTCAAGTATTAAATGTATTTATTCTTTGCTTTACCTTTTAAAGGTCTATGGTCATCCAAATAGTTGCTTGACAAATTTTGTCTCTCTTGATTTTGGGGAAAGTAATAGGTTACACATCTTTTCGCATAGTGGATGTATTACGAGCAACTATCTTTTGTAAAAAATATTTATGTCTTTAGATAGAGATATTCTCATTTCCTCTAGCTGATTGCTGAAATAAGAAAATTGCACTTTTGTCAAGAGTCTTATAGAAAAAGATTTGTAAATGACTTATAAGAGGAACTTCCAATGGTTCATCAATGTAGTTCGTTAAAAAATCTTATTCGTAACCTCGGTAAGATAACTGTACTAATCGCGATTAAGAATAAATCTCATCTATATGACTTTTTCTAACTAAATATTACAAATTAATTTTTTTGTTATTTTCCAAGTCATAACTATAAAGGTCTTTTTCAGACTGCTTTTATTTCAAAAAAAGCTTAATTTAGACTTAGAATTAGACAAAATGTTTCAGCAAAAATTTTCTCAACATCCTCTTAGCCACACAAGTAGGATGTCATATTTATAATTTAGATTGAAGAAAAATATGAATTACTGCCATTGTTGTTCTGGATTGCTTTTAGCACATCTGCGTAGTTCCGAAATTGTTTGGTTTTGTCGTCATTGCTGGCAAGAAATGCCAGTCTTTACTGGAAAAAAATCAAGCTTACTAACGCAGTTTATGGTAGAGAAACTGCCTAAACACTCTTAGATCGGAATCGAGCAAAAGTTAATACCTTATTCAACAGTAATCAGTCAACAATCATCAAAACTCAGTGCGTTGTTTTGGTCAAAACAGTTGTAGCAACTGCTGTTCAGAAGCTAAAAGCCAGAATACACAATCCTCCTGACTTCTGGCTTCTGAATTCTGACTTCTCCCTTAAATTGACTTATAACTTCCGCATATTTCTACTGATAGGATCAAAGCCTCTAGAAAAGCGGGTGCTTTCATCATAGTAAGCTCCACTAAGATCCGCTCCATACAACTTGGTATTGTTGAGTTTAGCTCCCCGAAGATTCGCTTCATTTAGTTTTACACCGCTCAAATTAGCTCTGGTCAAATTTGCTTTAGCTAGGTTAGCTCTACTCAAGTCTGCTCCCCAAAGTTTAGCTCTAGCTAGATTAGCGCCGCTCAAATTTGCTCCCCATAAATTTATTCCAGGCAAGTAGGCTCCAATCAGCTTGGCTCTACTTAAGTTTGCTGCTGGAAAATATTTCTCCCCTGCGGCATAAAGTTTCTTTAGTACTTCAACATCCATGCGTCGTGTTGACCTTCTTCAGTAATAAAGAAGCAATTTGTTGCCATTCCTGGCTTAGTTCTCCTACAAACTCTGGCTGACCACTGCGCCGATACCAGTAACGAGCATTGTTCAAATCGCCTTCTTTGCGATGTAGGTAGGCATGAACCCAGGCACTATCGGCATCACTGGCATTTTGGACTGTGTCATGAGCTTTGTCCCAATCACCTTTCTTGTCATACCACATTGCTCGCAACGCTATTGGCAGTGTCTGGGGACATGAGCGCTGTTTCTCGATCAGCCGCATGAATTCTTCTGTATTCACGATCGCCACTCAACAAATATAAACCTCTATCTCCAAGATACTTCGCAGTTTACTTGTGAGTGATATCTAAATTACAAGTCGCCGCACGTCTACACAGTTAGATTATATAAAAATTCTGATAAGCGAAACTGAAGAACCCTTTATAAATAACTTGTATTCAGACTTACATTTCAATTTAATACTGATACCTTCTTTAAGGAAGAGTAGCCAAGAAATTATTACCTTCGTTAGCTAGAAGAAAGAGTAGTTATATCTTTTTAGGATAACCATACAAATCTGATAGTCTTGCCACATAAAACTTACTATCAGAGTACTAGAGAAGATTCTCTTAGTAACGATCGGTATCTGTTCGCACTTTCTAGAAAAACACAACATTTCTGATTCGGAGGATATCACATGACTAACACAATGAACGGCGATCGCACCACTGGAACCAGTGACGAACTATACGACTTGGTTAGCGTCCTATACCATGCTTTGGAAGGAGCTGCAACCTATGAAATTTACTCCCAAGATGCAGAAGAAAACGGAGATACCGAACTAAGCGAGTTTTTCCGTGAAATTCAACAGCAAGAATGCCAATGGGCAGAACGAGCCAAAGAATTGCTGGCACATCGTCTGGCTTTAACTGTCCGTAGTTAAGCTGTAAAGGAAAATTTCTCTCAGCATTGAGAGAAATTTATTAATTAAAAAAATTAACTTTTTATTAGCTTCTCAGAGAAATAACTTCAAACTCAAAAGCAGCAATCAAGCGATCGTCAACGTAGACTTGTATTGTGTGCTTACCACCTGGATCGCCAGGAGTGATTGTCCAAAAATTCTCAATCACACCATTTGATACTAATTCTGTGCGCTTGGTTACAGCTTCAATACCGTCTTTTGATACTGAGAAGTTTTCACCATCATCTGTAGCCCAGGTTTCTGGACGTTTTGGCAATCGTAAAACTTCTCGCCACGTTACTTCACCCTTATAGTCTTTAAGTTGAATACGCCAGCCGTATTTACCACCCTGATTTAGTAGCACTCTGGTAGTAGGGGTAAAATTACCTTTACCATTCAAGCTAACTCTCAGTACTCCAAACTCAGCTTTACTAACAGCAATCGGTTTAGTATTACTTAACTGAGAAATTGACTGAGAAGATGCCATAGCATTGTCTGTGAAAGCCAAAGTAGCATTGATTGGCTTAGAAATAGAAGCCATGACCCCAGCTATCAGCCAAGAAGAAGTTAATACAACTGTCGCAGCCCACATTCTCATTAGCAAAATTTTTTGGTCAGTTACTGGTACTTATTCAACTACTCCGTCTTGCCTTCCGGGTTGAAGGAAGAACGATAAACAATGAAATATACTTTAGCTTTTATCCTTTATTTTTGATTTGCAAGTTGGCAGTTAAATTTTAAACACAAGGTAAACAAAGTAAAAATAAGTTTCTCGCACGAGAAATTCCATCTGACTGCGAACACTGCGATAGCGGGTGGAAGGTGTGGGAGATGGATATGCATCCATTCCTAAATCTCGTGCCATTAACACAGCTCGCTTCAGGTGCAATGGGTCGCTAACTATGAGAAACTTGGTTAATTTGTAAGCAGATGCTACCACAAGAGCGTTTTTCAGGTTCTGGTGAGTTGTGCGAGATTCAGTTTCAGTAAGAATATCAGTTGCTTTTACCTGTTGCGCCATAGCATAGCGTTTACCAACTATGGCTTCAGCGTGTTCATTGCTTTCGCCAACTCCGCCAGTAAAAATGATTTTACTAATATTCCCCTTTTTATATAGATTGATAGCGTGGTTGATTCGTTCTCTGAAAACAGGAGATGGTTCTTCTCCCCAAACTGCCGCCCCTAGAACAATTGCCGCCTCTGCTTTGATATTATGACTGTTGTTGCCGTAAGAATAGATACTCAATGCTGTGGATGCGATCGCCAGCAGTAGGGCAGATATGAAAGCCAGTACCACCAGAACTAGCCATTGTTTTTTAATTTTGTGAATGGACATGGTAAATAGATGAGTTTGCTTTCAAAAAACAAAGCAGAAGGCTGGTTTTCTGCCTTCTACCTCCTTGCCTTCTGCCTTCTTCACCATTGAGTAATGACTATTGACACCTAGGTAAGATAATCTTAAAGAAAATTAACATTTTCCGCCGATGCTGAGACTAATTACTGACTTCGACGGCCCCATTATTGATGTTTCCGAACGATATTATCGCGTTTATCAATTTTGCCTGGAGAAAACCCGACGACCAGATCAACCAGTGCAACAACTTGCTAAAGCAGAATTTTGGCAGCTAAAGCGATCGCGGGTTCCCGAAAAACAAATTGCTTTAAATTCTGGTCTAGATGAAGCACAAGCACAAGAATTCGCCCAGTTACGGCGAAAGACAGTGCATACACAACCTTATTTCGACTACGACAGCCTCGTACCAAGTGCTGTAGAGGCACTGTTAAAAATTCAACAGGCTGGCATCGATTTGGCAGTGATGACAATGCGCCGAGTTTGGGAATTAGAATATGCTTTTAAAAAACACGATTTAGCTAGATTTTTCCCAGAAAACCGCTGTTATTGCCTCAGCAACGACTATGTTAAAACTCGTGATATCGAAGATAAGCCTTTGTTGATGGCTAGGGCATTAGAAGAACTACCCCTCGCAGCTGATACCTGGATGGTGGGGGATACCGAAGCCGATATCACTGCTGCTAAAAAACACGGTGTTAAGGTGATGGCTGTAGAGTCTGGTATACGCGATCGCGCTCAGTTAGAACTTTATCACCCCGATCTAATTGTGAAAGATTTAAACTTTGCTGTAGATTTAATCCTTAAGTCTGGAGCATCGCTTTAATCATCATAAATTAAAATTCCCTTCCCTATTAGGGAAGGGGGAGCGAGCCAGAGTATAACTGAATCAGTTTTGTTAAAACCCAGATATCTTCTTGAGTCTGTTTCTTTGAAAGCAAGAATTATAGATAACAAACAATTCTACCAATTACTTATTGCTCGTTACCCATCCAACATCCAAAAAGTGATTTAACGTAGAAAGCTACTAACCAACCACAACAATATAAATGTCAGTACCGTAGCCAACTGATTGGGTCTCAAGCTGAGGAATTGTACTTGCGGCAAGAGCCAACTAGCAAAGATTCCCCCGATAATTAAGCCTGTTATTAGTCCGACTAGTGTGAACAAAACTGCTCGTCCAAATTTACCTTCTTTCCGATTAAGAAAGTAAATACTAATTCCTACCCCAACCACTAACACCAACTGCAAAACTTGATCGCCAGCAGCTGGGTAAAATACACTGATGGAACTCAAACCCAAGTACCAAGCTCCAGGTAGCAGTACATCTGCAAGTGATGGCCGATCCAGCATTCGTTGCAGCCATGCAGGTGACTGCTCGCGAGGGGCTGGACTTTCTTTAAGAGGCGATTGTATTCGTAGCTCTGGAAACCGGATACGCTCAGGCACTTTTATTTTACCTTCCTGACGCATCCGTAAGCGATCCATTAAAATCGCATCGTAAGCAGCTTCAATTACCTCTACACTCTTACCATCGCCACTGTACTGCTCCAATAGGCGATTGCGAGCATCCTGAATTTCATCGAAGCTAGCATCTTCTGATACCCCAAGTTTGTCGTAGGGATTTTGATCGCTCATGGGAGTTTATACTTTAGCCTTAGTCAGCGGCAGTCTTTCGCTTAAGGAAAAACAACTTTATGTTTTATCTAGATCGAAACTAAACGCATCGACCTATATTTATGCTCTACCAGGATAGTAGCACGGGTTAGATTAACCTGGGCATTTTAACTACAGCCACTTTAACATATTGCCAGAACTCCGTGTATCCCCTCATGTCGTTGACCATTGAGGGATTTACCCTAGAATTTAAGCTATGGATACCTAAAACGTATTTTTTATGAAAAAATTAACTTTTTTGTTTCAGATTTGGCAATTTACCGTGCCTTGAACATTTTTTATGAATTATCTGCAAAGTAAATTGTGGTGTCAATCCGCATATAGATTTAAAATTGAAAAGTTTTAAATCACCACATAATTGGGATAGGAAAGTGTCCTAGGTTACCGAACTACTATGGCTAACTTCAAACAATATAGAGCAACTAGATATAGTACCTGTACTTTAGTGCGGGATAACTAACAAAATCTTTTTGCATTCATTGTCCAAAATCCTGATTACACTATTATTTGGATAATCTGGAAATTTATTCCTAGCCCTTGTAGATTCTTAAACAACCCCCAAAGTGGAAACTGTGTTTTTACGCAATTCTCTTGTTAATCTTACGAATTTTTGTGCAAAGTGATGGTCATGGCTCCCGCCAAGATTCTTGTAGTTGATGACGACCCAGCGGTTCGGAATTTAATCCAACGCTTTTTGATCAAGCAGAGCTATCAGGTAGAAGCTGCTGAGGATGGTAAAACAGCCTTAGCGTTATTTGAGCAATTTAATCCAGATTTGGTGATTCTAGATGTGAATCTACCAGATGTAATTGGATTCAACCTCTGCCAAGAGATGCAAAGTCGTAATGGTGTTTTTGTTCTCATGCTCACTAGCCGTGCAGATGAGGCTGACAAGATTCGTGGCTTTGCTAAAGGTGCTGATGACTATCTCACCAAGCCATTTGGGCTAGGAGAACTAGAAGTCAGAGTAGCAGCAATTTTGAGGCGACAGCGGGTTGTAACTACCGCCGAACAGAAACGCCTGGTATTTGAAAAGCTGATGATCGACCCAGTCCGACGGGAGGTGTCACTGAATAACCAACCAGTGCCCTTGACTGCTCTAGAATTTGACTTGCTGCATTTTTTAGCGAGCCATCCTGGTCGAGTCTGGCGACGAGCAGAGCTGATTCAAGAGGTTTGGGACTATGAATATGTTGGCGATCAGCGAGTTGTAGATGTACATATCGGTCAAATTCGTAAGAAAATTGAAGCCGATGCTAGCCAACCAGCATTAATCCAAACTGTACGTGGTGTGGGATATAAGTTTGAATGTCCTACTCACTCTCCGCAGTTGGAAACTAATTCTTGAATCTTCACTCGTCTCTAGTCTAGAGTTTTTAAGTATAATTAACTCTTGACTCTGGACGTAAGTACAAGTAAATAATCTGCTTTTAAATCCGGCAGTAAACAATCGCAAACCCTTGTTTTTAATTACTTTTTCGACAAGGGATTTAAATAAAAAACATCGCGATGACTGCGGCAATTTGCTTTGCGTATATACACATAAAGATGGTATTTTTCTTTCACAAAGTGAAAAAATAGGAATAATACCATTTATTTTTTGTTGTGATATTGCCCCAATTCGACGATCGCTTCCTATACCTACAATTTATTGAGGGGGCACTGTATGCCGTGCCCATAAAGTATGTGTATGAGCCAGAACAGCGCTTGGGGGTGTCTGGTAAATTAGCTGTTTCTGGCAGATCGGTACAAAACATTTCTATTTAGCTGTGGTGGAACAAAGTTTCCAAATACACGCGGGCAGCGCGGCGATCGCTGTCTCCATTTTGAAGTAAAAATAATGACAGGGCTGCCGTCAATACTCGGTTTTGATCCCAATCGGGATGTGTTTCTAAGTACTTTTTCAGAGATTCATCGAGTGCTTCAGGAATTTCTGTGAAGATGCTAACCGTTGTTTTCATGAGATTTTCCTTCTCTGAGGTCAATCAAGATGGACAAGTTGCTGGTAATGAGACTGCCTGCCTAACAATCTGCAACAATAGTTGAACAGAGTACAAAAAAGGCAAGCCGCATCATTGTGCGTCAATAGGGGGTGGGTTTGTCAATGCTGCGAAATGTTAAAAAAGCTTGTATAAAAAATATTTTGGTACGTAATTATCAATGTTTGGTGCTATTTTTTGTTACGTTACTTAATATAAACTCGGTCTTTTCTGTCTCATCCCTCTGGGAGTAAAAATCCCCAGTAAAACTGCAAGAACTGATTAGCTCGTAGAACATCTGTGGAAAACCTGTAAAATCTCTGTGGAAAACTTGTGGAATCAGTGAGGAAAATTGTAGTCAATGATAAGAATTACAAAAATATTATCCTCTGCTGACATCTAAATCCCATGAATTTTGCGCTAGAATCGCGACTATTATCGTGGTTACTCCAAGCAAATCCCCAAATCTGGATTTTAGCGAGTGGTAGATTCCTTACGGAAGCTGATACTGGCTTTACTTTGTTTGACGCTTAACCTCATTTGTGCTGCTTTTGCTGCTTTGAAATACTTATGAAATGAGGTTGCGTAAATTTTTAGAGTATGCCCGATAAGTCTTCAAAAGAAGGTTGTGAATGTGGGGCAAGCTGATGGTACAGATTAACCAAAAAGACAAAGACAGCTTTATTTACCCTCGTAGTCGCTACTACGGTGAAATCAAGCCAGAGAACTTAGTGTTTAATGCCAACCTTCAGGAATTTGCTCACAAAGTTAGTTACATCGCCAACTTAGAAACTGGTGGAAAACTTTCTCCTGACGAAGCTTACGAGCAGATCCACATGCTCTGGAGAAAGTTGAAACACAGCAAAAATGAACTGAAAATTGGGATTAATAAGGTTAATTAGCTCGACACTTCTTAAATATATGGGGTGTGAGCTAGATCGGCGCTAACAACAGCAACATTACACTTCCTTGATGCGATCGCTGCACTTCACCATCAATACCAATATGTTCCCATCAAGCTTGCTTTGAGTAGAAGACTTATTTTACTTATAAAGCAATAGCACAGGTAAGATGCCCGTGCTAGTATCTCGCAATAACTGCGTATCACTATTTAGCCGATACGTTCAACTCTAACTGCGGGAGGTGCGTCGGCACCATTATCCTGCTGTTGTGGAGTTTGGGGTGTAGCATGTAGTTTTGGATCGGGCTGTGGTGGTTGCGGTTCAGGGCCTAGAGGTTGGGGATTTGCAACATACTGGAATTCTCCTTTACCATCCATTGAAGGGCCTTTTGCCCAACGCCCTTGGGCACTTTCTTCACCCTCAGAATGATTCCAGAACTGATAGGCAAACTCGTTCTTGCCATATTCGTATGCAACCCTAGGAACAACTGTCTCCTCAAACCCTTCACTTTTCAAATCTTCAATCGCGGCTAGCCACTGGTTTTGGTGCATAGTATCACGGGCAATCATGAAGCTGAGGTGGTCTTTCACCCCTGGATCGTCCGTCATTTCATACAACCGTACAGCCTGCATGAGACCCTGAGATTCGGCATGGAGGTTAGAGCGAAAATCTGCTAGAAGATTGCCGCTAGCAACGATAAAGCGACCATTCCACGGAAAACCAACGCTGTCAGCTGGCATGGCACCCCCACCCGAGACAATGGCATGTTGTGGGTTCATGGCCGCCGTAATCACATCCCTTGGGTTACTACCTCCCATGACGGCACCCACAACTGGATCTTTTGCACCATCTTCTTGATATTTGATTGGTGCTTTATCTAGCAGATGGGCAATCATCGTGGCTAGCATCTCAACATGACCGATTTCTTCGGTACCAATGTCTAGCAACATATCTCGATACTTGGCGGGGCCGCGGCAGTTCCAACCTTGAAACAGGTACTGCATCATTACGGTCATTTCACCAAAAGTACCGCCGATGAGTTCTTGCATTTTTTTCGCATAGACTGGATCTGGTTTTTCTGGTGGTGTGAAGTACTGTAATTTCTTATTGTGATAAAACATTTGGATTCCTCATTGATTGCATGGTTAGCACCCATTCAAACTTTTCTGGTGTTTGTGGCGCAGTTACCTATGCTTTCTAGGAAACCTATCAAATCTTTTCTGTTCATCATTCTGTAGTCACATAAAAAATACTTAAAAAATAAGTATCTTGACTGAGGTCAGATCGTTTCATGGCAGAGTCAAAAAATTATAATAAATAAAGCAAAAGCCAGAGACTAACTGGACTTTGGACTAAAAGGCTGGAGAAAAGCAGTCAGCAGTAACACTGACTGCCGTAAAGTCAATGAAAGTAATCGATAAATCATTGACGTGATGATCCTGACACAACTAGAAAAATTCCGCCAAGCTATCTACGATAG